>NZ_QSQW01000012.1:0-78909 GCF_003437565.1 Collinsella sp. TF10-11AT | reverse complement strand
AGAGCACTTAATGTGCTCTCCGTGCGAGCAGGACTGTCCGAGCAGGCGACCAAACCCCGCGCCCCGTCCCGGCGAGCGCTCGGGGACCGGTAACTTACAGGTGGCTGATGATCAGTTCCATCTTGCCTTCGAGGTCGATGGAGCTGACGGTGCTCGGGGCTAGCAGGTGGCTTCCCTTGTGGACGGGGTCGCCGCAGACGGTGCCTTCGCCGTCGATGACTGACAGGCACATGAAGGGCCAGCGCTGCTCCAAGGTCTTGCTGCCGTTGACGCGCACGCGATCGACGGTGTAGCAGGGGTTGGACTCGAGCTCGGTTACGCCATCGACCTCGCGCGCGGTTACGGTACCGTCGGTCGGTGCCTGCGCGTTAAAGTTGATGCAATCCAGGCTCTGCTCAATGTGAAGTGGGCGCAGCTTTCCGTCGGTGCCGGGACGATCGTAGTCGTATAGGCGATACGTCACGTCGCTCGACTGCTGCGTCTCTAAAATGAGCGTGCCGGTCTTGATGGCGTGCACGGTACCGGAATCAATCTGGAAAAAGTCGCCCTTGTGAATCGGCAGTACGTTGAGCATGTCGTCCCAACGGCCTTCCTCGATCATCTGTGCGGCCTCGGCGCGGTCCTTGGCACGCTGGCCGACGATGATCGTGGAGCCGGGCTCGCAGTCCAGCACATACCAGCACTCGGTTTTGCCCAAGCTACCGTTCTCGTGCTCGGCGGCGTACTCGTCGTTGGGATGGATTTGGATCGAAAGGTCGTCCTTGGCGTCCAGAATCTTAATGAGCAGCGGGAACTCCTTGCCCTCGCAGTTGCCAAAGAGCTCGCGGTGCTCGGCCCACAGCCATGACAGCGTGTGACCGGCGTACGGGCCCTCAGCGATCTGGCAGTCGCCGTTGGGGTGTGCCGAGATGGCCCAGCACTCACCGATGGGACCCTCGGGAATGTCATAACCAAATACGGTTTCGAGCTGGCGGCCGCCCCAGATCTTCTCGTGAAAGATCGGCGTCAGTTTAATCAAATCGGACATGTTCATACCCCCATGGTGTTGCGCGGCCGCCCACTCTAAACGAGCCGTAACGAGCGCCCGCATGACTACAAAAACCTATGCCAACGTTACGTTGTGCAGCTCAAAGCGGTCACCAACGTTGCGCGAGATCGAATGCTCAAAGGCGGTGCCGCTATCCAAAAAGCCAATCTGGTTGAGCTCGAGCAGGGGAGAGCCGGGTTTGGTGTTCAGGCGCTCAGCCTCTTCCTCGGTTGCCGCTACGGCGCGAATGGTGCGGTGGAAGCTCGAAATCTTCAGCCCGCATTGCTTGCGGATGAAGCTGTAGACCGATCCATACAGGTCTTTCTTTTTAAGGCCCGGAATCAGCTCGAGGGGCATGTAGGTGTACTCGATAACGATGGGCTTCTCGTCGACCTGGCGCACGCGCACGATGTGATAGGCAAAGTCGTCCTCGGCAATTCCCAGCTGGGCAGCGACGTCTGCTGGCGGATTGACAATCGAGAAATCGTAGACCACCGAGGTCACCTTCTCCCCGCGGTGCTCATACGAAAAGCCCTGGGAGCGATCGTTCTTGCCCTGGAAAAACGCCTGGCCGGGAAGCCCCGCCGTGTCCTTAACGTAGGTGCCCGATCCGCGCCGGCTGGTAACAAGACCTTCATCGGTAATCTGCTCAATAGCTCGTTTGACGGTGATTTTGGAAACGCTATAGAGCTCGCAGAACTCAACGACGGTGGGCAGCTTGTCGCCCGGCTTTAGAGCGCCGTCCTCGATGCTTCGACGGATATCTGCAGCTATTGCCTCGTATTTGGGAATCATGGAACCTCCTTTCCGGCTTGATTGAGTACAAACGAAAGTATAGTCCACGCCTAAGCATCCCTATTGCGTTTTTGAAAAGTTCGAGAAAGATATAATCAAAAAACGCTTTTCTATATTAACTAGAGCGCTCTAAATGAATATGCATTCGAATAATGTGGTATTGAGCAAATTGATCGGCTCGAAGATGGGGTTGGGCCGTTTTGCCGCCCAGCGAACCGAATCTCATGCCTTGCGTTTTCCCAGATAAAACCTGCCAAAACAAACCTGTCCCTTTTTGACAGGTTTTTGCCTGGGGAGCGGTACCATACAGGCAATGTTTAAACGAGAAAGGTGGGCTCCCATGGAACCTAAGCAGTACTACATCGGCATCGACGTTGGCGGCACTTCGGTTAAGGAAGGCCTGTTCGACGAGGACGGCAACCTGCTTGCCAAGGCCAGCGTGCCCACGCCTCCTATCGTTGACGCCGCGGGCTTTGCCGCGGTGACCGAGGCTATCGATCAGGTGATCGCCAAGGCACAGATTCCGCGCGCCTTTGTGGCGGGCATTGGTCTGGCCGTTCCGTGCCCCATCCCGGCTTCGGGCGATGCCAAGGTCAAGGCCAACATTGCTATCAACCTGCCTGAACTGAGGATTGCCATCCAGGAGCACTGCCCCGACGCGGTCGTTAAGTACGAAAACGATGCCAACGCCGCTGCCATGGGCGAGGCCTGGCTCGGCTCTGCCAAGGGCGTACAGAACGTGGTGATGGTCACCATCGGTACCGGCGTGGGCGGTGGCGTTATCGTTAACGGCGACGTGGTATCGGGCGTTGTGGGTGCCGGCGGCGAGATTGGCCACATGTGCCTGAACCCCGAAGAGGAGCGCACCTGCGGCTGTGGCGGCCATGGCCATCTGGAGCAGTATTCCAGCGCCACCGGCGTGGTGAGTAACTACCTTGCCGAGTGCAAGAAGGCAGGCGTCGAGCCCATCGAGCTCACCGGGCCTTCTGATTCCAAGGACGTGTTCCAGGCCTGCCGCGAGGGTGACAAGCTCGCGCTGGCAGCTGCCGATACCATGGCCGACTATCTCGGCCGCGCCCTGGCGCTTATTGCCAACGTGGTCGATCCCGAGATGTTCCTGATCGGCGGCGGTGCTTCCGCTTCGGCCGATGTCTACCTCGACAAGGTCCGCGAGCACTTTAAGCAGTACGCGCTCTCCGCCTCGCGCGAGACGCCCATTAAGGTCGCTTCGCTCGGCAACGACGCCGGCATCATCGGTGCCGCTTACGTAGCCCTGCGCGCCGCCGGTAAATAGCTGGTGCGGGGGCAGGTGGTGAAAGGGGGACAGGCTTCGTCCCTGACCTCGCCTCAGCGCTTGCCCCAAATTGTGCCGCGACCCTTCCGTCTCATAAGGTTCGGCGTCAGCGTGCTACCATAGCTACGTCCAAGTACACATATCAAGTGGAGGATATCCATGGCAAACGTTCTTGTCTTTGGTCACCAGAACCCCGATAACGACGCCATCATGAGCGCCGTCGTCCTGTCCCAGCTGCTCAACCAGGTTGAGTATGCCGGCAACACCTACGAGGCCTGCGCCCTTGGTCAGCTTCCGGCCGAGTCCGCCAAGCTGCTTGCCGACGCCGGCATTGCCGAGCCCCGCGTGATCGAGTCCGTCGAGGCCGGCCAGCTCGTCGTCCTCACCGACCACAACGAGTCCGCCCAGTCTGTCGCCGGCCTTAAGGACGCCACGGTCTTTGGCGTCGTCGATCATCACCGCATCGGCGATTTCGAGACCGCCGGCCCGCTGCACTACATCTGCCTGCCCTGGGGTTCCAGCTGCACCATCGTCACCAAGCTCGCCGGCGTGCTCGGCGTTGAGCTTTCCGACGTCCAGGCCAAGCTGCTGCTCTCGGCCATGATGACCGATACGCTCATGCTCAAGAGTCCCACCACCACCGATGTCGACCGAGCTGTCGCCGCCAAGCTCGGCGAGCAGGTGGGTGTCGACCCGGTCAAGTTTGGCATGGAGGTCTTCCTCACCCGTCCGTCCGGCTCCTTCACTGCAGCCGAGATGGTCGGCAACGACATCAAGATGTTCGAGCCCGCCGGCAAGAAGCTGCTCATCGGCCAGTACGAGACCGTCGACAAGAGTCGTGCTCTCGGCATGATCGACGAGATTCGCGAGGCCATGCGTGCCTACGCCGCCGAGAAGGGTGCCGATGGCATTGTCCTGTGCATCACCGACATCATGGAGGAGGGCTCGCAGGTCCTGCTCGAGGGCGAGACCGAGGCCGCTCAGAAGGGCCTGGGCATTGCCGACGAGCACGACGGCGTCTGGATGCCGGGTGTCCTCTCCCGTAAGAAGCAGGTCGCTGCCCCCATCATGGCCGCCTGCTAGGTTTAGTTGACCAAACGCCACGACCGGATCGCGGACGTCCCGCGCTCCGGTCGTTTTTTGTGCACGGCGCCGCGTCGTCTCTTGGACAGGCGTGCCCGTGCCGTTGAGCAAATAATGTTCAACCTGTGGTTCCGCTTTTCGGCCACGCCTGCGTGCTTGTCGTGCAGGGTAGGCTAGATGCAAGCGTAATACGTTAGAGCGCGGCGTCGCCACTTGGGCGGGCCGTGCTTTTTTAAGACGGGAGCTTTCCCGTGAAAGGAGCCGCCCATGGCAGCAACTGAGCAGCTGTTCAACGTTCGTGAGCGCAAGCGCTTTGAACGTCACGACATCTGGGAGCGCATCGCCGAGAACGGTACGATTTCCGCCACCGTCATGGTCTTCGCCGCCATCGCCGCCGTCATTTGCGCCAATACCGATGCCTACGAGGCCATCCATCACTTTTTGGAGACCCCGCTGTATGTGGGTCTGGGCAACCTTACGGCCGGTCTCACCGTTGAGCTTTTCGTCAACGACTTCCTCATGGCGATTTTCTTTTTGTTGGTGGGCATCGAGCTTAAGTACGAGATGACGGTCGGTGAACTCAAGAATCCGCGTCAGGCCATGCTTCCCATGCTGGCGGCCGTGGGCGGCGTTGTCGTTCCCGCCTGCATCTACCTGATCTTTAACCATGCCGGCGCCCGCAACGGTTGGGCCATCCCCATGGCAACCGATATTGCCTTTGCGCTGGGCGTGCTGTCGCTTTTGGGCAATCGCGTGCCCAACGGCGTGCGCGTGTTCTTCTCGACGCTCGCCATCGCCGACGACCTCATCTCCATCGCCGCCATCGCCATCTTCTACGGTCAGAGCCCCAATCCGTTTTGGTTGGGCGCCGCCGCGCTTGTGACCTGCGCGCTCGTGTGGCTCAACAAGACGCAGCACTACCGTCTTGCCCCGTATTCGGTACTGGGTCTGCTGTTGTGGTTCTGCATGTTCAAGAGCGGCGTGCATGCTACGCTTGCTGGCGTCATCTTGGCCTTTACCATCCCGGCCAAGTGCGGTGTCAAGCTCGATAGCCTCACCGATTGGTTGGGCGAGTGCCTGCCGCTGCTCGATGATCGCTACGACGACGAGGCGCACATCCTGGGCCAGCATGACTTTACCGTCTCGACCACCAAGGTCGAGCGCGTCATGCACCGCGTGACCCCGCCGCTCATCCGCATGGAGCGTCTGATCTCCACGCCGGTCAACTTCGTGATCCTGCCGATCTTTGCGTTCGTGAACGCGCAGGTTCGCTTGGTGGGCGTGGACATGAGCACGCTGCTCACCGACCCGGTGACGCTCGGCGTGTACTTTGGCATGCTGCTGGGCAAGCCGATCGGTATCTTTGGCATGACGTTTGCCCTGGTTAAACTCAAGATTTCCGAGTTGCCGCATAATGTCAACTGGCACATGATCGCCGGTGTGGGCATTCTGGGCGGTATCGGCTTTACCATGTCGATCCTCATCAGCGGCCTTGCCTTCCCGACGGCCCAGTTTGAGGTTCTAGCTGCCAAGGCCGCCATCCTTGCCGGTTCGGTCACCGCTGCCGTGCTCGGCATGATCTACATGAGCGTGGTCTGCAAGCACCCCGCGCCCAAAGACGAGTAAGAGCGCGAAAACCGGCTCCAGAACCGATTCGGGCGCGTTCAAAATGCGGATTCGGGCGGTGCTTGCCGCCTGCCAGACACGCCAGTGGTCAAAAAACGCCGTTTGTGAGTACTGTCACAAACGGCGTATCATTTTAGGTGCGGAAAATAATGAACAAAGTTATAAGAACTGTACGTTAATGAGTGACCATCGACTTCCAATTTGGCGCTAGCTGACGGTGATTAGGAAGTTTCAAGTCGAGTTTTGCCGATTTCGACCAAGAATCGCTGCTACTAAAAAGGTAACAGTACTCATATTTGCCCTTTTTTGGCCACAAGCCCTAAAACAAGCCTCGCCAAGGTCGGGAAGCGGGCCAAATCGCCGGCCTCGAGGCTTATTCCACCGTTCCGTAGACGGCGCCCCAGCCGTGGGCGGCTAGGGCCGAGTTAAGCTGGTCACACAGCGACTGGCGGTCGTAATAGCCGGGCGGTAGCAGGTTGACGATTTCCATGAGATCGGGTGCCAGGTCCAAGATCTCGGCCTGCACGATTAGGTCAAGCCGGTCGATGGCGTGGCGGTCGTAAAACAGTCCGTCGACCAGGCGCTGCAGGTCACCGAATTCCTCGGCCTGGAACAATCCGTACTCCATAGTGCCTCCTTGGGCGCCCCACGCCGGCATGCGCGGCGATTCGTAATTTATTGCGATGGACTTAATCTATCACGGCTTCATAACGTTGCGGCGGTGGCGGTCTATACTTAGACGAACTGCAACGTCCCGCTTCGCGAAAGGTCGCACCCATGCAGACGATCTACCAGAAGATGGAAACCACCGAACTCGATGCCGCCATCGAGGCGCTCAAGGCCGAGGTCGCCGAGGTCAAGGCCAAGGGTCTGGCGCTCGATATGGCCCGCGGCAAGCCGTCGCCCTCCCAGGTGGACATCTCGCGCCCCATGCTCGATATCCTCAATGCCGATGCCGATCTGCACGACGGCAGCGTCGACTGCTCCAACTACGGCTGCTTCGAGGGTATTCCTTCGGCACGCAAGTTGGCAGGGGAGTTCCTGGGCTGCCCCGCCGAGCAGACACTCGTGCTGGGTTCGTCGAGCCTTTTGATCGAGCATGACATCGCCGGCATGTTCTGGCGCTGTGGCTCGTGCGGCAGCGAGCCCTGGGACGCCTACGAGGCCGCGCACGACGGCAAGAAGGTCAAGTTCCTGTGCCCCGTTCCCGGCTACGATCGCCACTTTGGCATCACCGCCGACTTGGGCATCGAGAACGTCCCCGTCGCGATGACCGACAACGGCCCCGACATGGCCGAGGTTGAGCGCCTGGTTGCCACCGACGACTCCATCAAGGGCATCTGGTGCGTGCCCAAGTATTCCAACCCCACGGGCATCACATTTAGCGAGGACACCGTGCGTCGCCTGGTCGAGATGCCCACGGCCGCGCCCGATTTCCGCATCTTCTGGGACAACGCCTACTGCGTGCACGACCTGTACGACGAGACCGACGAGCTCGCCAACATCTTCGATCTTGCCCGCGCGGCGGGCACCGAGGACCGCGTGGTGGCCTTTGCCTCGACGTCCAAGATCACCTTCCCGGGTGCCGGCATCGGCTTTATCGGTGCGAGCCCCGCGGTCATCGCCGAGTTCTCCAAGCGCCTCAAGGCCGGCCTGATCAGCGCCGACAAACTCAACCAGCTGCGTCACGTGCGTTTCCTCCCCACCATCGAGGCGGTCAAGGAGCACATGAAAAAGCATGCCGAGTTCCTGCGCCCGCGCTTTGAGTCCGTCGAGCGCAAGCTCACCGAGGGCTTGGGCGACACGGGTTGTGCCACCTGGACGCATCCCCGCGGCGGCTACTTTGTGAGCTTCGATGGTCCCGAGGGCTCGGCCCAGAAGGTCGCCGCGCTTTGCGCCGACCTGGGCGTCAAGCTCACGCCGGCAGGTGCTACCTGGCCCTATGGCAAGGACCCGCGCGACACCAACATCCGCATCGCGCCGAGCTATCCCACGGTCGAGGACCTGGAGGCCGCGCTCGATGTGCTGGTGCTGGCCGTCAAGCTCGTCGCTGCCGAGCTTGCGCGTGCCGAGCGCGCCTAGCGCGTATGGCCCCGCAAGTACGCACCCATTACTATCAGCACTTTCGATTCGCAAAGGAGCGTTTACATGGATTTGGGTATTTCCACCAACCCCACGCCGGAGCTCTACACCATTAAGGTAACCGGCGAGATCGATATCTCTAACGCCGACAGTCTGCGTAATGCCATCGACTTGGCGCTCGAGCAGCCCACCGAGGCCGTTGAGCTCGACTTTGCCCAGGTGAGCTATATCGACTCGACGGGCATTGGCGTTCTTGTGGGCGCCGCGCACCACGCAGCCGATCATGGTAAGCGCTTTAGCTGCGCCAACGTGCAGCCTGCGGTGATGCGCGTGGTTCAGCTGCTGGGCGTGGACCAGGAGATCTCGATCACGGCGGCATAGGCCCCGCCCCAAAAGGGGTGTGCCGTTTGGCATATGTTTGTGATGCGCTCGGACGTTTTGGCGTCCGGGCGCTATACTTGACCGAATGAATAGACGAGTTCCGGCCGAATGGCGCGGTGCGGGCTCGACTCACATCGAGCCTTGGAGGTATGTGTGTTTGGTATTGGAGAAGGTGAGCTGGCAATCATCGTGGTCTTCGGCTTTTTGCTGTTTGGCCCGGATAAGCTCCCGCAGATGGGCCGCACGATCGGCCGCGCCATCCGTCAGTTCCGCGAGACGCAGGAAAAGATGACGGCCGTTGTTCAGTCCGAGATCATCGATCCGGTAAGCGAGGCCGCGTCGGCGCCGGTCAAGCCCAAGAAGGCCGCTGCGACCGACGACGATTCCGATGCGGACGAGGATGCCGCCGAGACGGCTGCGCCAGCAAAGAAGGAGACCTTTGCCGAGCGCCGCGCCCGTCTTGCCGCCGAGAAGGCCGCAAGCGAGGCTGCCGCCGAGGGCGAGGGTGCTGTTGATGAGGCCGAGGGTACAGAGCCTGCTGCTGCCGTCGAGCCCGAGCCTGCTGCAGAGTCCGAGCCCGAGCCGGCAGAGCCCACGACGGCTGACCTCTACGCCCGTCGTCCCCGCAAGCGCAAGGCCGTCGTCGACCAGCTCGCTCGCGAGCTCGAGGCCGAGGACGACGCCGCTGCCGCCGACGCCCCGAAGGGAGGCGATGAGTAATGCCTATCGGACCTGCGCGCATGCCGCTCTTCGATCACCTGGGCGAGCTCCGTCGCCGCCTGACCATCGTGGTCGTGTCGGTGTTTGCCGCCGCCATCGTGCTGTATTTCGCCACGCCCGTGGTGCTCGACATTCTGGAAGACCCCATCCGCTCCTTTGTGCCGGACGGTAAGTTCTACATCACCACCACGCTCGGCGGCTTTGGACTGCGCTTCTCGCTGGCCATCAAGATGGCCGTGGTCATGTGCACGCCCATGATCATCTGGCAGATTCTGGCATTTTTCCTGCCGGCACTGCGTCCCAACGAGCGCAAATGGGTCGTGCCCACGGTGCTCGCCTCGACGGTGCTGTTCTTCCTGGGTGCCATCTTCTGCTACTTCATCATTATCCCGGCAGGCTTTGAGTGGCTCATCGGCGAGACCTCGGCCGTCGCCACGGCGCTGCCCGATCTGGAGAACTACGTCAACATGGAGCTGCTCTTTATGATCGGCTTTGGTGTGGCGTTTGAGCTGCCGCTCATCATCTTCTACCTGTCCGTCTTCCACATCGTGTCCTACGCTGCTTTCCGCAGTGCCTGGCGTTATGTATACGTTGGCCTGCTTGTGGGCTCGGCTGTGATTACGCCCGACGGCTCGCCCGTTACGCTGGGCCTCATGTATGGCGCCCTGCTCTCGCTCTACGAGATTTCGCTCGCCATCGCCCGCGTGGTCATTACCGCGCGCGAGGGCAAGGAGGGCTTGTTTGTGAGCCGTCTGGACCTGTTCTCGGACGATGAGGACGACGAGGAGTAAATCGGTATGCACGAGGTTGGCATTGTCAACGGCATACTCGATACAGTGATTCGCGCGGCGCGTGGGGCGGGGGCCTCGCGCGCCGTTTTGGTAACGCTGCGTATCGGGGATATGACCGAAGTTGTGCGCGAGGCGCTTGACTTTGCATGGGAGACGTTTCGCGACGAGGACCCGCTCACGCGCGGCTGCGAGCTTGCCGTGGAGGAAGTCCATCCACAAAGCGAGTGCCTGGACTGCGGCGAGGTCTTCGACCACGACCGCTTTCATTGTCGCTGTCCTCAGTGTGGCGGCGCCAACGTGCGCCTGCTGCACGGCCGCGAGCTCGATATCGCGAGTATCGAAATCGAAACCCCCGACGATTAGCCCGCTCGCCATCTAGCGATGGGGTATAAAAGGGCCAAAGTAAGGAGCGCTAAGTATGGCCGAGAAAACGATTGATATCGCGTCGCCGATTCTGTCGTGCAACGAGCGCCTGGCAGATCAGCTGCGTCAGCGATTTAATGAGGCAGGCACCTATGTGATCAATGTGCTGTCGAGCCCCGGTTCGGGCAAGACCACCACGATTCTGGGCACCAACGAGCGCCTGCGTGACAAAGCCGGCCTGCGCTGTGCCGTCATCGAGGGCGATATCGCCTCGGATGTCGACGCCATCACCATGAAGGAAGCCGGCATGCCCGCCATCCAGATCAACACGGGTGGCCTGTGCCACCTCGAGGGCAACATGATCATGGAGGCTGTCGACGCCTTCGACCAGGTCGTCGGTCTGGAAAACATCGACGTCATCTTTATCGAAAATGTGGGCAACCTGGTCTGCCCGGTCGACTTTGACCTGGGCGAGAACCTGTCCATTATGATCCTCTCGGTGCCCGAGGGCGACGACAAGCCTATCAAGTATCCGGGTATCTTCCAGCACGCCGGCGCGCAGTTGCTCAACAAGGTCGACGTGGCTCCGGCTTTCGATTTTGACATGGATAGGTATACTAAGACACTCGATGACCTCAATCCGCAGGCGCCGCGGTTTGCCGTGAGCGCGCGCAAGGGCGAGGGCATGGATGCCTGGTGCGATTGGCTCATCGGGCAGATTGAGCAAGCAAGGGCGTAAGTCGGCCGCCATACGGGCGGGCGTAGCCGCAGAGATACGAGATAGGAGCCTCTTTTGAAGCTCATCATCGCCGAGAAAAACGACGCCGCGCGTCAGATCGCTGAGCGGCTGTCCACGGGTAAGCCCAAAAAGGACAAGGTGTACAACACCGCCATCTACCGTTTTGAGTGGAAGGGCGAGGAGTGCGTGACCATCGGCCTTGCCGGCCACATCCTGGCGCCCGATTTTTGCGACAGCGTGCTGTTCGATAAAAAGCTGGGCTGGTATTCGGTTACCGAGGACGGCGAGATGCTGCCGGCCGACATGCCCGATGGCCTGGCTCGTCCGCCCTACGACACCAAGCGCAAGCCGTTTCTTGCCGACGGTATCTCCATCAAGGGTTGGAAGCTTGAGAGCCTGCCTTATCTCACCTGGGCGCCCGTCATTAAGCTGCCGGCCGAGAAAGAGCTCATTCGCTCGCTCAAGAACCTCGCCAAAAAGTCCGACAGCGTCATCATCGCCACGGACTTCGATCGCGAGGGCGAGCTGATCGGTTCGGACGCCCTCAACAAGGTGCGCGAGGTTGCGCCCGACTTGCCGGTCGCCCGCGCCCAGTATTCTTCGTTTACCAAGGCCGAGATTACGCAGGCCTTCGATAATCTTGTCTCGCTCGACCAGAATCTGGCCGACGCCGGCGAGAGCCGCCAGCACATCGACCTCATTTGGGGTGCGGTGCTCACGCGCTACCTGACGCTCGCCAAGTTTGGCGGCTTTGGCAACGTGCGCTCCGCCGGCCGCGTGCAGACGCCGACGCTTGCCTTGGTGGTCGAGCGCGAGCGCGAGCGCATGGCGTTTGTGCCCGAGGACTATTGGCAGATTCGCGGCATGGGTGCCGCTCAGGGTGCTGCCGAGGATGACCGCTTTAAGATTGCGCACAAGACGGCACGTTTTACCGATAAAGATGCTGCCGAGACGGCGTACGGCCACGTCGACGGCGCTACGACGGCAACCGTCGCCGCGGTGACCAAGCGCTCCCGCAAGCAGCAGCCGCCCACCCCGTTTGCGACGACCTCGCTGCAGGCTGCCGCCGCGGCCGAGGGCATCTCACCTGCACGTACCATGCGCATCGCCGAGTCCCTCTACATGGCGGGCCTCATCAGCTATCCGCGTGTCGACAACACCGTGTACCCTGCGACGCTCGATCTGGGCGCCGTGGTGAGCGACCTGGCAAAGATCAACCCGGCGCTGGCGCCCGTGTGCAAAAAGGTACTCGCCGGCCCCATGAAGCCCACGCGCGGCAAAGTCGAGACCACCGACCACCCACCCATCTACCCCACGGGCGAAGGCGATCCGTCCACGCTCGATGGCGGCCAGCGCAAGCTCTACGACCTCATTGCCCGCCGCTTCCTGGCGACGCTTATGGGTCCCGCGACCATCGAAAACACTAAGCTCGAGCTCGACGTGAACGGTGAGCCGTTCGTGGCCTCGGGCGACGTGCTCGTGACCCCGGGCTTCCGCGAGGCCTACCCGTACGGCCTTAAGCGCGACGAGCAGATGCCGCCGCTGGAGCAGGGCGACACGGTCGACGTGTTCGACATTAAGCTTGAGGCCAAGCAGACCGAGCCGCCCGCGCGCTACAGCCAGGGCAAGCTCGTGCAGGAGATGGAAAAGCGCGGCCTGGGCACCAAGTCCACGCGCGCGAGCATCATCGAGCGCCTGTACGCCGTGCGCTACCTCAAAAACGATCCCGTTGAGCCGAGCCAGCTGGGCATCGCCATCATCGACGCGCTGACGCAGTTTGCCCCGCGCATCACGAGCCCCGATATGACCAGCGAGCTCGACGGCGACATGACTCGCGTCGAGCGCGGCGAGGACACCGAAGAGCATGTCGTGACGCACTCGCGCGCGCTGCTGGCCGGCGTGCTCGACGAGCTGCTCAAGCATACGCAGGAGCTGGGCGACGCCATCAGCGACGCCGTCACGGCCGATGCGCGCGTGGGCGCCTGCCCCAAGTGCGGCAAGGACCTGGTTATGAAGACGAGCGCCAAGACCCGCGGCAGCTTTATCGGCTGCATGGGTTGGCCCGACTGCGACGTGACCTATCCGGTGCCGAGTGGCGTCAAGGTGAGCCCGCTCGAGGGCGAGGCCGCCGTGTGCCCCGAGTGCGGCGCGCCGCGCATCAAGTGCCAGCCATTCCGCCAGAAGGCCTTCGAGATCTGCGTGAACCCCACGTGCCCCACCAACTACGAGCCCGATCTTAAGGTGGGCGAGTGCAAGGTGTGTGCCGAGGCCGGACGTCACGGCGACCTGATCGCGCACAAGAGCGAGAAGAGCGGCAAGCGCTTTATCCGCTGCACCAACTACGATGACTGCGGCGTGAGCTATCCGCTGCCGGCGCGCGGCAAGCTCGAGGCGACGGGCGAGACCTGTCCCGAGTGCGGCGCCCCCATCGTAGTGGTCAACACGGCGCGCGGTCCGTGGCGTATCTGCGTCAACATGGACTGCCCGACCAAGGAGAAGAGGCCCGCCCGCGGTCGCAAGACCACAACCAAGGCGAGCACGGCAAAGAAGACGACGGCTAAGAAAGCCACTGCCGCCAAGAAGACGACCGCGAAGAAGTCGACTGCCAAGAAAACAACCGCCGACAAGTAACGGCGCAGTCGAAACATTGCCCAAAAAAACGAGCGAGGACCCCGCGATCCTCGCTCGTTTTTTTGACCGGCAGTTAGGGACGTTCTTTTTCTGCCGGCAGTTTAGGAACGTCCCTAACTGCCGGCTCGGGAACGACAAAGCGCTAGTTCACCTCGACAGGCTTGGCGCCGGGATAGCGCTCCTCAAAGTCTAGGCGGTACTTATTGTCATTGGTGCCCGCCACGTTGTCGCGCGACAGCGGCGCCACGATCTCATTCTTGTGGTCCGCAGGCTTGGCGTATTTCAGGCTGATCTCCCAGGCATCACAGATTGCGTCAATGCGGTGATCCAGGTCGTCGTACAGGGCGATGATATCCTTCCAGGAGCTGTAGTTCTTGGAGCTCGTCGGGACGTCCAGGTCCTCGACGATGTCGTAATACTGCTCGATGGTGTCCTCCGTGCGCTCGGCGACGTCGGCGAGATTTTGACGGGTGGTTCGATCCTCTTCCAGATAGTTGCCGTTGAAGTTCTGCGCGCAGCCACGGACCTGGCTGTCGAGATCTTCGAGCAGGTCGTAGTATTCGCTCAGGCGACGGTAGAGGTTCTGCTCGGAGAGCGTTGCTTCGCCGCCATCCTCGTCGTCATCGTCATCATCGTCGTACAGGCTGTTGGGATTGCCGAGAGGCTTTAGGTCATCGTCGTCGACGTCATGGTGCAGCTTAGCTACCTCGGCAGTCGTCTGCGTGGCGGCGTTGTCGAACGGTCTGATCGCAAAGAAGATGACCAGGGCGATGATGATCGCCACCAGCACAACGATAACGGCGATAAGCGGCCCGGTGCCGCTCTTTTTGGGAGCGGGGGTCTGTGGCGAAGCGGGCGCGTATGCGGGAGCCGGCTGCTGTTGGGGCGAGCCGCTCGCGACGGGTATGCGCTGCGTGGTCTCGACGGCCTCGGTCCTTGCGGCGGGGTCGGGGCTATAGGCGAGGGGGTCGTCCGCCTTGGCTTGCGGCGTATCAAGGGAGCCGGTCTGCTCAAAAGCGGGCTGGCTATCGCTCGCGGCTGTTTGCTCAACGGGTGCACCGCACGAGGTGCAGAACTTGGCATTATCTTCAAGAAGCTTGCCGCACGAGGCGCAATACCGAGACATTGCCACTCCTTTCGCCACATTTCAATGCAATACAACGATTATACCCACTGCCCCAAGAAGCCGGCAGTTAGGGACGTTCCTTATCTGCCGGCACTTTAGGAACGTCCCTAACTGTCGGCTAATCGTTGGGGCGCGCCTGTCCCTGGGGTATCATGGCTTGGTTGATATATCCGCATTTACGCGCCTTGTAGGAAGGGGCTGCGTCCATGGCTTTTGAGCCCGCTCAACATAGCTTTATCACGCTCGAGGGCGTCGACGGTGCCGGCAAGTCCACGCAGGCGCGCCTGCTTGCTCGCGCGCTCGAGCTCGCTGGCCACCAGGTTGTGAGCCTGCGCGAACCGGGCGGCACCGCCATCAGCGAAAAGATCCGCGCCCTGCTGCTCGACCCCGCCAATATGGCGATGGGCGATACCTGCGAGCTGTTGCTCTACGAGGCCGCGCGTGCCCAGCTGGTGCACGAGGTCATCGCGCCCGCCCTCGCTGCCGGCAAGGTGGTCCTGTGCGATCGCTTCTACGATTCCACGACCTGCTACCAGGCGTTTGCCGACGGCCTCGATCGCCAGATGGTGCGCGACGCCAACAACCTGGCCGTCGCGGGAACGCACCCGGCGCTCACACTCGTCTACCACATCACGCCCGAGCAGGCGGCGCTACGCATGGCAGCCCGTGGCGCGGCAGATCGCATGGAGGCTAAGGGCATGGCATTCCAGGAGCGTGTCTACGAGGGGTTTTGCGCCATTGCTGCCGAGGAGCCAAACCGCGTAAAGCTCATCGACGCCACTACGACCGTCGAGGTAGTTTTCGAGAAGACGGTCGAGCAGGTTCGCGCGTACGGTCTCGATATCCCCCAGGATGCTGTCGCCGCCGCGCTTGCCAAGGAGGCCGAGTAACATGGCCCCCGCTCAGGCAAGCCTGCTGGCCAAGCTCGACACCCAAGAGCGCGTGCGCGACTTTTTGACCAATGCCGTCGCCAGCGGCCGTGCATCGCACGCCTACCTGTTTTTGGGCGCGCCCGGCGCGGGCAAGCTCGATGCCGCGTGGGCGCTCGCCCAAGCCTTCCTGTGCGAGCAGGACGGCTGCGGCGCATGCGACAGTTGCGTGCGCGTCTCTCGGCATACGCATCCCGACGTGCACTATTACACGCCCGAGAGCGCCACGGGCTATCTTATTGCCCAGACCCGCGAGCTGCTCGATGACGTGCCGCTGGCACCCATTCGCGCCAAGGCCAAGGTCTACATCATCGACCGTGCCGAGCAACTGCGCGCCAACACCGCCAACGCACTGCTCAAGACACTCGAGGAGCCGCCCGAGGGCGTTATGTTCATCTTGCTGGGCACCTCGGCAGACGTGATGCTGCCCACCATCGTGAGCCGCTGCCAGTGCGTGCCGTTTCGGCTGGTGTCGCCCGCCGTCGCCGCGCAGGCCGTGAGCCGCGCCACCGGCCAGGACCCCGCGCGTTGCCGCATGGCGGTCGCCGTGGCGGGAAGCCCCACACGCGGCATCGAGTTTCTTAAGAGCGCCGAGCGCCAGGACGCCCGCCGTCAGATGGTCCGTGCCATCGACTCACTCATTGCCGCCGACGAGGCCGACGTGCTCAGTCGCGCCAAGTCGCTCATCGTCGCCGTCAAGGCGCCGCTCGCCGAGGTCAAGTCCACGCAGGAAAAGGTACTCGAGCAAAATGCCGACTACCTGTCGCGTGGAGCATTGAAGCAGCTTGAGGACCGCAACAAGCGCGAACTCAACGCGCGCGAGCGTTCGGGTATCATGGAAGCGCTGGCGAGCGCGCGGACGCTCATGCGCGACGTGCTGCTGACACTTCAGGACGAGGCGGCCGACGTGGTGAACGAAGACGTGCGTGACACGATCGGTCGGCTTGCCGCTGCGACGAATGTTGCGGGTGCCACCCAGGCGCTCGAGGCGGTCGCAACCGCCGAGCACAACATCGCCAGAAACGTTACTCCCCAGCTGGCCATCGAGGTCATGCTGTTCGATATCAGGAAGGCACTGAAATGCCGTTAGTCGTACCCGTTAAGTTTACCTACGCCTCGCGCGACCTGTGGTTTGACCCGCAGGACCTGGATATCCTCGAGGCCGATTATGCCATTTGCTCCACCGAGCGCGGAACCGAGATCGGCTTGGTTACGGCCGATCCCTTCGAGGTGCCGCAAGACGAGATCGGTCAGCCGCTCAAGCCCGTGCTGCGCGTGGCGAGCGACATCGACCTGCAGCTTGCCGACGATCTTGCCATCCAGGGCGACGAGGCCATGGTCGATTTCCGCCGTCTGGTCAAAGAACTCGACCTCGAGATGAAGCCGGTGGGCGTCGAGTACCTGTTTGGCGGCGAGAAGGCCGTGTTCTACTTTGCGGCCGAGGAGCGCGTCGATTTTCGCCAGCTCGTCAAGGATCTGTCCTCGACGCTGCACATTCGCGTCGACATGCGCCAGATCGGCGTGCGCGACGAGACTCGCCTGGTGGGCGGCTATGCCCAGTGCGGCCAGGAGCTCTGTTGCACGCGCTTTGGCGGACAGTTTGAGCCCGTCTCGATCCGCATGGCAAAAGAGCAGGACCTGCCGCTCAATTCCTCCAAGATCAGCGGCGTTTGCGGCCGCCTGATGTGCTGCCTGCGCTATGAGTTCGAAGCGTACAAGGACTTTAAGAGCCGTGCGCCCAAAAAGAAGACGCTCATCGATACGCCGCTCGGCAAGGCGCGTATTCAGGAATATGACACGCCGCGTGAGCAGCTGGTGCTGCGCCTGGAGAACGGCAAGGTCTTTAAGGTCAACCTGGCCGATATGACCTGCTCGGAGGGCTGCAAAAAGAAGGCCGCCGAGCAGGGCTGCAACTGCCGCCCCGACTGCGTGACGCGCGACGTGCTCGAGCGCATCGAGTCGCCCGAGATGCGTCTGGCGCTTATGGAGCTCGACCGCGAGAACGGCGTCGACGTGGGCGATGGCCTGTCGAGCGCCGACCGTCTGGCCGGTACGTCGATGCCCAAGCGCCGTCGTCGCGATGCTGAATCCGATGCTCGCGCCGGTCAGGGGCAGGGCGAGGGCCGTGGCCGCGGAAAGGGCCGCAGCAAGGCCGAGGCGCCTGAGGTCGAGGATACCGCCGGTGGCCGTCGCCGCCGCAAGCGTGCGGGCTCTGCCGATGCCGGCGAGGCCGCAGCCGCCGGCAAGAACGGAGCTCGCGAGCGCGAGGTTCAACAGCCCCAGCAGCAAAACCGCGGCGGTGGCATGAACCCCACGCGCCGTCGTCGCCGTCATCTGTCGAGCGAGGAGCGCGAGGACGCCTTCCGCGCCGCAGCTGCTCGCGAGGCTGGTGCCGCTTCCAAGGGCGCCTCGGCCTCCGACGCGCCTGCCGACAAGGGCGGCAAGTCACGTGGCGAGGAGGAGCGCGCGCCGCGTTCGCGCCGTCGCCATTCCTCGGGCGCGCAGCAGAAGCCCTCAGTGCCCTCCGTTGCCGATCAGGTCTCGGATGGCGAGGTCAAGGTCACGCGCCGTCGTCCCGGAGATGGCGGGGGAGCGGCTGCCAAGGCTTCGCGTGGCGCCGCTCGCGACGAGCGCGAGCCGCGCGAGGATCGCGGTGGCGAGGGCTCGGCCGACCAGGGTCAAAAGCGCCGTCGCCGTCGCCGTTCCCGCAAGCCGCGCCAGGATGGTGGCGAGGGCTCGGCCCCGTCTTCGTCTGCACCACAACCGCCTGCCGGCGAATAACGCCCGCGAGCGGATTTAACCAGCCTTGCCCCAATCGCGTCGGGGTACCATAGCGCTGAATCAACAACCCTCCCTGCGATCGAACGTAGGGAGGGTTGTGTCGTGAAGAGACATTTGAATGTGTTGGGATGCCTGCAAGGTGCCGGCGCCCTACCGTTTGCGGACGGATTGCTACCGTTTGCCGAGCGGGCGGCACGCGAGGCGCTCGAGGCATTGTCGCCAACACGATGTGCCGGCTGCGAGCGCGCCGGTGCGCTTATTTGCCAAGACTGCCTGGCTGCGCTCACGCTCATCGACCCACGGCATAGCTGCACCCGATGTGGCGCCCCGTTTGGGGATTTGCTGTGCACTGAGTGTTCGGTCGAGGGCACGTCCTCGGCAATGGCGGAGGCGCTCGACCGCTGCCTGGCGTGCGCCGTCTATGCGCATCCGCTGCCGCGCATCATTAAAGCGTACAAGGACGCGGGCGAGCGACGTCTGGCTCCGTATCTGGCGGAGCTGCTCTACGACACCGCCCTGCATGCCCAGGTCGTAGCGCCCGAACGCTTGGGAGGTGTGCTGTCCGGTGCGGATGCGGTGGTGTTTGTGCCTGCGACGGCGGCGGCGTTTCGGCGGCGTGGCTTTGATCATATGGAGGCCATTGCGCGCCCATTTTGCGAGCTGTCGGGTGTTCCCCTGCTCGATGCCCTCGTCAAGTACGGGCATGGCGACCAGCGCGAACTCGGTCGTGAGGAGCGTCGCGAGCGTGCCCAAGGCATGTACGAGACGGTTGAGGACGTGCGCGGCCGCCGCCTACTGCTTATCGATGACGTTATCACCACGGGCGCGACCATGGCAGCAGCCTCGGCGGAGCTCAAGCGTGCCGGCGCTGCGGCAGTCGATGGCCTTGCTATCGCACGTGTTTGGTAGGGGTGGTTTTGTGGCAGTGAAGATTGAGCGGCGCAACGAGCCGACAGGCGAACAGCTAGCGGCTTCCGTAATCCTAACAGGTGCCTCGGCGCTTCGCATGATGCGCGCCGAGCGCCGGCAGATGGGCTATATCAGCTGGAAGGACCTTAATCCCGATGAAGAGCGCCGTGTGCTGCGCACGTCGTCGCCCTCGACCGAGGATATCTATCTTCCTGACTTGGTGCGAATTGGAGCCAAAAGTGGCGAGGTGCAGGAAGATCTGTGCTTGTTGGTGGGATCTGCGGCGCAGCGCCGCCGCATGCCTGGCGTAGGCTGGTCCGTGTGTTCCGGGTTGCCCGCCGGCTCGATTCTAGAGGTGGAACCGGGGGTGTACAGCCTATCTCCCGAGGCCCTTTGTGTTGCCGTTGCGCGTGAGGTCGGCTGCATCCAGGCGTTTGCCCTGGCCCAGGAGCTGTGCTCTAAGATTTCACTGAGCGACCGCGGGAAGTATCTGCCTCCCTACACCTCGCCTGTTACGAATAAACTTGCAAAGGACAAGGACCAGCCAGCAGACGTGGGCTACTTTGAAGTCGAGCCGGTGCTGATGCCCGATCGTCTGGCAGATTACCTTGCGGCATGCAAGGGGAATGTGGCCAAACAGCTGCTGCGTCTGTGTCCCTATCTTTCGGAAAACCTGCTCTCGCCCATGGAGTGCATCATGCTCGCCCTGTTTTCGCTTCCGTTTTCCTATGGCGGGTTTGCCTGCGGACCTTTTAAGACCGACTACAAGATCGAGTTCGATGACCGTGCGCAGGCAATCTCGGGGATGCCCCATGCAGTTTGCGATGCATATCAGGAGGCAGCCCGGTTTGACCTGGAATACAACGGTGAGCTGGGCCATTCCTCTCGGAGGGGACGTATCCATGATGAAAAGCGCAACACGGGCTTGATTACTATGGGAATCGAGGTCGCGACGGTCAACAACGAAATGCTCTGTGACATGGAAGCGATGGAAGCGCTCGCATGGCGCATGCACCAGCGTATGCGAAAGCGGTACCGGAATCGTGTCGATGCCCGCAGGAAGAAGCAAGAGGCGTTGCTTAACACGCTGCGGGCGTGTTTTGGGCTTAAGCCGGTCTAATTCATGTCGAAAATAGGGGGTTAATCATATGCCCTGGCCATAATATGGCAAATATGAGTACTGTCACTAAATCAGTAACAGCAAAATCAAGGAATTTAGGACTCGGAGGCGGCATAAAGTAAGAAGATAATAAACAAATGTGGAATAAATAAGCATCAGGTTGGCGACACTGAGCGCAAAATCTGTCCGAGAGGCTAAAACTGCCTGTTACTAAATTGGTGACAGTACTCATATTTGCCATTTTTTGGCCACAGCACCCTAGGAAGGGTGCCCCGGAGCTCCCCATAGGGGAGCTCCGGGCTTCACAGGGGCACGAATAGCCCACTCCGACCTGCGAAATCTGTACTCGCGATGCGAATGACGCCCCTAACCTTAAACTTTAGCTTGAACTTAGCTATAATGCGCTACGTTCCTACCAGGCTGTGGTTGCGGACGGACGAAATGCCCGTCCTAGTCCAAGACAGACGCGGTCAAAGGGATCCACGTAAGCGACCGCGTGCGCGCGGCGCGATCATGGCGCGTCCTAGATGTAAGCCGCACCGTCCGTTCTACTTTCTTTGGGGCAATACCGCCTCGCGGGCGAGCGGGCCAGTCGTGAAGGTGGCTGCGGCCTCCCGAGCAAACACCCCGGTGCGCAAGTGTGGGGTCAAATACCAGGTCAGCTGGTGGGAACAACCTGATATTCCGCGCAACGCACGGATCGTATACGACACAGAAGGCAGGGTAGTGGACATGGTGAGGGGCAGCTTGATGCACGCGGCTCGGTTAGGTGCTGGGACCGCAGCGGTCATCGCCGTTTTGGGCCTGAGCGGATGCGCGTTCAACCCGCTGTCTACGTTCACGACTCCCACGATCGACCAGATCGAGTACGAGACGGTCACGCCGGCGGTGTCGGACGATGCTCTGGTCACTCCCGGAACCCTGACGGTTGCCCTCGATACCTCCGATGCGCCGCAGGCCATGCAGGACGCCGACGGCGAGCTCACGGGGTATGCGGTTGACGCCGCCCGCGCCCTTGCAAGCCGCATGGGCCTTAAGGTCGCCTTTGTCGATGCGTCCTCGGCAGGTTCCGCGCTCGGCGACAAAAAGGCTGATATCTTTATCGGCGAGATCAACTCCACGGACGGGGACGTTAGCTCGCTCGGCACCTGCCTGTACGATGCCGCTTCCGTGTTCGGTAAAACCAGCGATGGTGGGTCGCTAAGCGTTTCCACCGATACCCTTAACACGTCTACTCTGGGTGTCCAGATGTCCTCGGCCTCGCAGGAGGCGCTTGCTAAGCAGAGCATCGCCGCCAACCAAAAGACTTACTCCAACATCAACGAGTGCTTTGAGGCACTCGAGTCCGGCGAGGTCGACTATGTAATCTGCGACTCCACGGCCGGCGGCTACCTTGCACGCCTGATGAGCGAGGTCTCCTATGCCGGTTCGCTCGAGGCGCCCTCGACGCTTGGTGTTGCGGGCCTCTCGTCCAATGACGAACTGTGCCGTGCCGTGAGCGATGCCCTCGACGGTATTACGGCCGACGGCACGCTCGAGGCGGTCCACTCTGTCTGGTATGGCAGGATGCCCTACGACCTCACCACTAAGACGGTTTCGGGCGCTAACGTGCAGCCGGGTGACTCTGAGTCCAGTGAGACCACGTCTTCCGGCAGCGAGTCCTCCGATTCCAACAATGAGACCGCATCCTCCGAGGACAAATCGTCCAGCCAGGAAGGCACCATCACCGACGACGACATTAACAAACTTAATAGCTAGTTATTGCTAGGGGTGGTGTCTCCTATACGTTGGAAAGGACGCCTCTTCACGGTTTCAACACGCACTGCCGGGTTTCCCCAATAGGGGAGCCCGGCTTTTTTATCCCTATAAAACCAGCAGGTCAAAGCCAATTTTCGGGACCAAATACAAAGTCGCCGACGCCCTCCCATAGCGCACTTTGCCACAGAAAAGTGCGAGACTTCGGTATGCGGTATTAAGCAATCGTTATTCGGGTCTTTAGGAATCCGCGTGATTAAATGCACGGCAATGGGTACATAGCCAGTACAGTAAGTCCCCGAGGCAGATTGGAGCCACGTATGGATATCAAGGTTTCTGGACGCAAGACGACGGTAACCGATGCTCTGCGTGCGCATGTGGATGAGAAGATCGGCGAGGCGCTCAAGGTTTTCGATATCGAGCCCATGACAGTCGACGTCGTGCTTCGTTATGAGAAGAACCCCTCGAACCCCAACCCGGCAATCGTCGAGGTCACGGTTCGTGCCCGCGGCTCTGTGATTCGCGTTGCCGAGCACGGCGCAGATATGTATGCCGCCATCGACCTCTCCGCCGATAAGGTTACCCGCCAGCTGCGCAAGTTCAAGACTAAGGTCGTGGACAACCGCCAGGGTGGTGCCAGCGCCGCGGATGTCGCACCGGTCGAGCGCGTCGAGGATCTGGCCGACCTGCTGCTGCCCGAGGAGGAAGACGACCTGCTCGTCCGCGAGAAGGTTATCGACGTCACTCCGATGACTGAGGAGCAGGCGCTGGTGCAGACCGATCTGCTCGGTCACGACTTCTACGTGTTCGAGAACGCGACGACCGGCCTTATCAATGTGGTGTATCACCGTAAGAATGGTGGATATGGCATCATCAAGCCCCGCATCGAAACACTTGACGAGTAAAATACGTTAACTTGCATGAGTTAACGGCTGGCGGCCATCCCATGCGGGTGGCCGCCTTTTTACGTAAGGAGTCGCTTTGATGGACAAGGCCGCATCCGCCGGTCATTCGGACCGTTGCCGCATCGTCGTCGATACCTGCTGCGACTTTAGCCCCGAGGTCGCCGCGAACCTCGATGTCGATATCCTGGGTTTCCCCTTCATTATCGATGGCGAAGAGCGCACGGACGACATCTGGTCGAGCATCACACCCAAGGAGTTCTACGACCGTATGCGCGCCGGTGCCCGCGTGTCCACCTCGGCTGTGTCGCTCGGTCGCTATATCGAGTTCTTTACCGAGTGCGCCAAAGAGGGCACGCCTACGGTCTACCTGTGCTTTACCTCGGCGCTGTCGTCGAGCTACAACTCCGCGTGCCAGGCGGCGGACGCCGTGCGCGCCGAGTATCCCGATTTTGAGCTGTACGTGGTCGACAACGCCCTGCCCTGCGCGACCGGCGAGCTCTTGGCGCTCGAGGCCGTCCGTCAACGCTCGGCGGGACTCACCGCCAAGCAGCTGGTCGACTGGGCAAACGAGGCCAAGACCTACGTGCACGGCTACTTTACGCTCGAGAGCTTCGACGCGCTGGCTGCCGGCGGCCGCATTCCGCCCGCGGCGGCACAGCTCACGGCAAAGCTCGACGTCAAACCCGAGCTGTCCTACGACCTGGCCGGCTCGCTGTCGCTGATCGGCGTCAACCGCGGCCGCAAGAAGGCGCTCAAGTCCATCCTCAAGTCGTTCCGTGAGAACTACGTGCCTGACCGTACCATGCCCATTGCCATCATGACGGCCGATGCCGAGAAAGACGGTGACTGGCTCGAAGCCGCCATCCGCAAGGAGGAGGGTTGCGCCGACGTCACGATCATTCGCAGCTCCGTCGGTCCTACCATCGGCTCGCACGTGGGCCCCGGCATGGTGGCCTGCGCGTTTTGGGGTAAGAACCGCGCCGACAAGGCGTCGCTTTCCGACCGCATCGCCCGCCGCGTGCGCGGCCAGTAGGCAAGCGCTGCGTCCGTAATCGCCCTCGACTCACAGCCCAACGCTGGCACCGAGTATTCAACCTGGTAATAACACCCAACCCAAAAGGAAAGGTTTCATGGCAAACAAGCTCTCCGTCGCATTCATCGGCACCGGAATCATGGGTGCCCCCATTGCCGGCCACATCCTGGATGCCGGCTATCCCGTCACGGTCAACAACCGCACTAAGTCCAAGGCCGCCGCGCTTATCGAGCGCGGTGCCGTTTGGGCCGATACGCCGGCAGATGCCGTGGCGAACGCCGACGTCGTCTTTACCATGGTGGGTTATCCCTCCGAGGTCGAGGAGCTCTACCTGGCGGGCGACGGCCTGCTCGCGTGCACTAAGCCCGGCGCGGTCCTGATCGACCTCACCACAAGCTCGCCCGAGCTGGCGCGCGACATTGCCGAGGCCGCCCAGGTTTCCGGCCGCATGGCGTTTGACTGCCCCGTCACCGGCGGCGAGTCTGGTGCTATCGCCGGCACGCTCACGGCTATCGTGGGCGCCACCGAGAACGATATCGCCCCAGTCCGCGACATCCTTGCCACCTTTGCGGCCAACATCTGCTGCTTCGACGGCGCTGGCAAGGGCCAGGCTGCCAAGCTCGCCAACCAGGTGTCGCTGGGCGCCTGCATGGTCGGCATGGCAGACGCCATGGCATTTGCCGAGCTGAGCGGCCTTGACCTGGAGAAGACCCGCCAGATGATCTTGGGCGGTACCGGCAAGTCCGGCGCCATGGAGAGCCTGGCTCCCAAGGCGCTCGACGGCGACTACAAGCCCGGTTTTATGGTCGAGCACTTCATTAAGGACCTGCGCCTGGCCCTTGCTTACGCCGACGACCGCGAGCTCGCGCTGCCCGGCGCCGACGTGGCCTTTACGCTCTACGACATGCTCGACGCTATCGGTGGCGCCAAGCTGGGCACCCAGGCCATCACGGTCCTCTACAAGGAGGAGGCCGACGCCATCGCCGCCGGTCTGGACTGGTCGCAGTATCGCCCCGAGGAGCACGGTGCCCACGAGGACGGCTGCGGTTGCGGCGAGCACGGCGACGAGCATGAGTGCGGTTGCGGCCACCATCACGGCGAGGACCACGAGTGCTGCGGCGGCCACGGTCATGACGACGGCCACGAGTGCTGCTGTGGCCACCATCACGGGGAGTAGCGCCCATGAGCTGGACGTTCGTGGTGCTTGCGCTGGCGCTCTTTCTCTTTGCGATCTACATCGGCTTTCTGTGCGGCCAGTGGGCGTGCGAAAAGCGCGTCATCACCAAGCGCGACTACTGGATTGCCAACTTTGCGGGAGCGGCGGCAGTCGTCCTGCTGACCTGGGTGTTCTCGCTGTTCCCGCTGGTGCAGTTTGCGCCGATCGGCTGGCTCGGCGGCTTTATCGCCGGTCTTAAGATGAGCTTTGGCGAGTCCGTTGGCCCGTGGCGCAAGCACGACGAGGTCTTTAACGTCAACAAGGCTCATCGCGCCGCCGCCGACGCGGGCGACGCTGAGGAACGCCGCCGTGCGCGTCGCAATGGCGCGGCCGATCGACAGCTCATCTCGGTCACCGATGACAGCAAGGGTGCTGGCAAGCACGCTAAGAAAAAGTAAAAAGAGGTAACTATGGCAGAAAACAAAGACGAACAGCTCACCGACGAGGAGCTGGCACAGCTCCAGCTGGCAGAGGAGAACGAGAACGCCGTCGACCGCCTGGTCAAGGAGCTCGGCTGCCCCACGCGCCGTATCCGCCAGTTTGCCGCCCGCGTGCTGCACCTGCTTGCCGAGCGCGATCCGCAGCGCGTCGTGCCCTGCGTGCCCGCGCTGATCGAGGCGCTCGACCGCCCCGAGGCTCAGACCCGCTGGGAGGCCCTCGATGCCCTGACGGCGCTCGCCACCACCTGCCCCGAGCAGCTGGGCGATGCCTTTGAGGGCGCCGAGACCGCACTGTTCGACGAGATTTCCTCCACGCTGCGCTATGCCGCCTTCCGCCTGCTGTGCGTGTGGGGCGCTACGAGTGTCGAGCGTTCGCGCGAGGCTTGGTCCATCCTGGACGAGGCCATCCAGTGCTACCACGGTGACCTCGAGTATCGCGACATGCTCGGTTGCCTGTACGAGTTTGGTCAGGGCGAGATTGACGCCGAGGTCGCCGAGAAGCTCGCGCTGCGCCTTAAGTTCGATGCCGAGAACGGCAAGGGCAGCTATCTCAAGGCCCGTTCGAGCGAGATTTGCGAAATGCTTGTTAAACGTTTTGGCCTGGATCTCTCCAAAAAGAAGAAGCGTGCTAGCGTTAAAAAATCTGACGACGCCGAAAACGAGGAGTAACAGATTATGGCGCACGATGTAGTCCTGATTCCCGGTGACGGTATCGGTCCCGAGATTACGCAGGCCATGCGCCGCGTGGTCGAGGCCGCCGGTGTCCAGATCAATTGGAATGTCCAGGAGGCCGGTGCCGGCGTCATGGACGAGTTTGGCACGCCGCTGCCCCAGCACGTGCTCGATGCGGTCGCCGAGACCAAGGTTGCCATCAAGGGCCCCATCACCACGCCGGTCGGCACGGGTTTCCGCAGCGTCAACGTGGCCCTGCGCAAACACTTCGACCTGTACGCTTGCGTGCGCCCTTGCCTGTCGCAGCCGGGCGACGGCTCTCGTTTCCGCGATGTCGACCTGGTTATCGTGCGCGAGAACACCGAGGATCTCTACGCCGGCATCGAGTTCGATGAGGGCGCTGCCGAGGTCGAGGAGCTCTCGCAGCTTGTCGAGCGCTCGGGCCAGAAGGCCTTCGCCGCGGATTCCGCCATCTCGATCAAGCCCATCTCCATCGCCAAGAGCCGCCGCATTGTGGAGTATGCCTTTGAGTATGCCCGCCGCTGCGGCCGCAAAAAGGTGACGGCCGTGCACAAGGCCAACATCATGAAAGCGACCGACGGCCTGTTCCTGCGCGTGGCGCGCGAGGTGGCCGCCAACTATCCCGACATTGAGTTCAACGACAAGATCGTCGACGCCACCTGCATGGGCCTGGTCCAGAACCCCAATGACTTCGATGTGCTTGTGCTGCCCAACCTGTACGGCGACATCGTGAGCGACCTGTGCGCCGGCCTGGTGGGCGGCTTAGGGATGGCCCCCGGCTCCAACATCGGTGCCGACTGCGCCATCTTTGAGGCCACGCACGGCTCCGCGCCCGATATCGCTGGTCAGGATATCGCCAACCCCACGGCCGAGATCCTCTCTGCTGCTATGATGCTCGATCACCTGGGCGAGAACGATGCCGCCAATCGCATCCGTGCGGCCGTATCTGCCACGCTCGACGAGGGCGAGCAGGTTACCGGTGACGTGCGTCGTGCCCAGACCGGCTCCGTCGAGGGCGCTGTGGGTACGCAGGCCTTTGCCGATGCCATTATCGCGCACCTGGCCTAAGGCATGCACACTGCAAACGCCTAAATAGTACTTAAGTGTTTGCGTATAACCTAAGAATCAATACGCCCGGCGCTCTGTCGGGCGTATTCTATTGGGGACTATGTTTCCTAACAAGGAGTAACCGATATGGGTCTGATTCAAAAGAAGGACGAGAAGGACGAGATCGACGGCATCCAGATCATCGAGCGCGGCGAAGGCCCCGACGGTGACGAGGACGAGAAGATCGACCTGGTCGCCGGTACGTCTGCCGAGCACATTGCCGCCGGCACGACGGCCGAGGAGGAGGACGCCCGACTGGAGGCTCAGATTGCCGCGGATGCCGCTGACGAGAATCTGATGCCCGAGGCCCAGGATGAGGACGAAACTGACGCCGAAGCGGACGACCATGCATCCAAGCACAAGAAGACGATGATCGCCGCCTTTGTGGTCGCTGTCGTGATCGCTGCTGTGGTCGGCTTTTTTATCGGCAACGGCGGCTTTGGCGGCAAGGGCGTCGGCTCGGCGACCCTGACCGAGGACCAGCTCGATTCGACCGTGGCGAGCTACAGCTACAACGGCAAGAAGAGCGACATCACCGCGCGCGAGGCCATCGAGAGCCAGTACAGCCTCGACACCGTCAAGGACGACGACGGCAACTACACCGCTCCTTCTGCCGACGTCATCCTGTCCTATGTGCGCAACAAGATCCTGCTCGACGCTGCCGAGGACGAGGGCATTACCGTCTCTTCTAAGGAGATGAAGAAGTACGCCGAGGATTCCATCGGCACCTCCGACTACAAGACCATGGCAAAACAGTACGGCGTGTCCAAGGACCAGGCCAAGCAGATCGTCCGCCAGTCCGCGACGCTGCAGAAGCTCTACAAGAAGAAGGTCGGCGATAGCTCCGCAAGCATGCCAACCGCCCCGACCGAGCCTGCTGACGGCAACGAGGAGACCGCGAGCAAGGACTACGCCGACTACATCATCAACCTTGCCGGCGACGAGTGGGATAGCGAGAAGGGCACCTGGAAGGACGCCGACAGCACCTATGCCAAGGCCTTCGCTGACGATGCCTTTACGGCCGATAGCGCTACCTATAAGCAGGCCATGACCGCCTATTACACCGCCTACCAGCAGTATTCCTCGCAGGCCTCAAGCGCTAGCTCCAAGTGGACCGAGTATGCTAACGGCCTCTATGCCAAGGCCAACATCAGCATCTACGGCCTGTTTGCGTAAGATCTGTCTGCACTACTGCGCGCTAACCGATCTACCTGATTAAGCCCGCTAGAACGACAACGTTCTAGCGGGCATTTTGTTACCGAAACCACTAGGATAGGACTTGCGCCCGTGCAAGTGCTTCATCGGGTATCCTCAATTCATCCGGGAAAACGGCCGTAAACGATTGCAAATAATCGGTGAACGGTCGAAAACTACCGTTCACCGATAATTTCTAAACTGGTTCTAACTGGTATTAAGTCAAAAAGACCAATTCACAAATCTTCACAATGACCTGCAATTTTTCTACACGCCATTTTTAGCCACCCTGCGTTGTTTAGACACAGAAAAGGTTCCGATCTTTCGTCAAAGTATTTCGATACGGTTTCAAAACCGCAGGTAGAAGTGTTAACGAGCGGTAAACGGTCGTTTTTTTACCGTGAACGGTGCAAAAACGTTTTACTGTATGAATCAACGAAAGCAACCTCTTCTGTGGTGATATAGTGACAACAACACGTCACGTGGTTACTACCAGTTGAGAGACCACTGGTTCTCAAAGAACGCTTTCCAAGAAGCTTTAAGGGCGATTGCCCGTTGGCTTCCGAACATCATCGGACTCAGATCGTACACACCTTCGGAAGGGAAATTTGAATGGTTGGCTTTATTCTTACCGGTCATGGACAGTTCGCACCCGGCCTCGCAAGCGCTATCGCTATGGTTGCCGGCGACCAGCCCGCTTTTACCGTGGTTCCTTTTGAGGGCGACCAGGCTGCTTCCTACGGTGAGGATCTCCGCGCCGCTATTACCGCCATGCGCGAGGAGTGCGATGGCGTGCTCGTCTTTACCGACCTGCTCGGTGGTACTCCGTTCAATCAGTCGATGATGATTGCCCAGGATGTCGACAACGTCGAGGTTCTGACTGGCACCAACCTTCCCATGGTTATTGAGCTTCTGTTCCTCCGCGGTAACGCCACGCTCGCCGAGCTTGGCGAGCAGGCCGTGACCGTTGGCCAGACGGGCATCACCGCCCAGACGGTCGCATCCGTTGCCGGCTCCGAGGAAGAGGATATCTTCGGCGACGAGGACGGCATCTAATGGCCGATTTCGGAGCCAACGTCCTGAGCTCCTCGGTTGCCCTTTTAGGCCTGCTTGTCGTCATGGGCTTGATTTACACCATCTGGTCGCAAATCAACATGAAGAAGAAGCAGAAGTACTTCAAGGAGCTGCACACGGAGCTCAAGCCGGGTCAGGAGGTTCTTTTCGCCGGCGGTATCTACGGAACCGTCAAGGGCATCGAAGGCGAAAAGGTCCAGATCAAAGTCCGATCCGGTGCCGTCGTAGATGTTTCGCGTTACGCGATTCAGGAGATCAAGTAACTGTCGTCAGCAAATAACGAAAGGAAGCTGATCAACATGGCAGAACCCAACATTCTTCTTACCCGCATCGATAACCGACTGGTCCATGGTCAGGTCGCTACCCAGTGGAACTCCACCCTGGGCTCCAACCTCATCCTCGTCGCCAACGACGATGTGTCGACCAACACCATGCGCCAGAACCTCATGAAGATGGCCGCTCCCGCCGGCGTCGCTACGCGTTTCTTCTCCCTGCAGAAGACCATCGACGTCATTGGCAAGGCGAGCCCGCGCCAGAAGATCTTCATCGTGGCCGAAACACCGGAAGACGTGCTTACGCTCGTCAAGGGCGGTGTGCCTATAAAGAAGGTAAACATCGGCAACATGCACATGTCGGAAGGAAAGCGCCAAGTCGCCACCTCCGTCGCAGTTAACGACGAGGATGTCGCTGCGTTTAAAGAGCTGCAGGAATTGGGGGTGGAGTTGGAGATCAGGCGCGTTCCGAGCACGCCTGTTGAGGACACGAGCAAGCTCTTCTCGTAATCCTCATGATCCACGCTGTCAGGAATGAAACCCTGACATTCTGTACGTGAAATCCAAAGTGCGTACATACATTTTGAAAGGAGGAGCAAGATGGAATACTCGATCATCCAGGTCGCTCTGGTCTTCATCGTCACGTTCGTCGCGGCAATCGACCAGTTCAACTTCCTCGAGTCTCTCTATCAGCCCATCGTCACCGGCGCCGTCATCGGTCTTATCCTTGGCGACCTCAACACCGGTCTTCTCGTGGGTGGTACTTATCAGCTCATGACGATCGGCAACATGCCGATCGGAGGCGCTCAGCCGCCTAACGCCGTCATCGGCGGCATCATGGCAGCCATTCTCGCTATCGCTACGGGCCTCGAGCCCAACGCGGCAGTCGGCCTCGCCATTCCGTTCGCTCTGCTTGGTCAGCTCGGCGTTACCCTGGTCTTCACGCTTATGTCGCCCCTCATGTCCTCCGCGGACAACATGGCTCATAACGCTGACACCAAGGGCATCGAGCGCCTGAACTACTTCGCCATGGCTCTGCTCGGCCTGATCTTCGCTGTCGTCGTCACCCTGTTCTTCATCGCTGGCGCTACCATCGGTCAGACCATCGCTTCCGCCATCCCGACTTGGCTGCAGACCGGTCTGTCCGCTGCAGGCGGCATGATGCGCTTCGTCGGCTTCGCCGTCCTGCTCAAGGTTATGATGAACCGCGATATGTGGGGCTTCTTCCTCATGGGCTTTGGCCTCGCGCTCATCACCGTTGCCAACGATTCTCTGGCAACCCCTGCCCTGCTCATCCTCGCTCTCATCGGCTTCGGCATCGCTTTCTGGGACTTCCAGCAGCAGACCGAGCTGAAGGGTGCAGCTGTTTCTGACGGAGGTGACTTCGAAGATGGCATCTAATGAGTATGTGATCCCGGAGCACTACGAGGATCTCACTCCTGCTCCGCAGCTCGACCAGAAGACCCTCAACAAGATGGCTTGGCGCTCCTGCTTCCTGCAGGCATCGTTCAACTACGAGCGCATGCAGGCCGCTGGCTGGCTTTACTCCATCATCCCCGGTCTGGAGAAGATCCACACCAACAAGAACGACCTCGCGGCTTCCATGAGCCACAACCTGGAGTTCTTCAACACCCACCCGTTCCTCGTCACCTTTGTTATGGGTATCGTGCTTTCGCTCGAGCAGAACAAGGTTGACATCCCCACGATCCGCGCCGTCCGCGTCGCCGCAATGGGCCCGCTCGGTGGTATCGGTGACGCCCTGTTCTGGCTGACGCTCGTGCCTATCACGGCCGGCATCACCTCCAACATGGCCATCAACGGCAACGCCGCTGCGCCGATCATCTTCCTGGTGATCTTCAACGTCGTCCAGTTCGCTCTGCGCTTCTGGCTCATGAACTGGTCCTACAAGCTTGGCACCAGCGCTATTGACGCTCTGACCGCCAACATGCAGGCCTTCACGCGTGCCGCTTCCATCATGGGCGTCTTCGTCGTCGGTTGCCTGGTCGTCACCATGGGTGGCACCCAGATCAACCTCCAGATCCCCAACGGCACCACCCGTGGCCTCTCCGCTACTACCGTGATCGTCTCCGAGAAGGAGGCCGAGAACTTCACCGGTATGGAGGGCATCGATACCGAGACCGCTGAGGCCGGTACCATCGCCATGACCGATGAGGACGGCAACGCCCTCACCGCTTCCGATGCCGACGGCAACGCTGTTGAGTGCGGTGTCACCGATCTGGGCAACGGCATGGAGTCCGTTACCTACGGCACCGTCACCGAGGATCCGGTCAACTTCTCTGTTGCCGACACCCTCAACACCATCGTCCCGAAGCTCGTCCCGCTTATGCTTACGCTGCTGCTTTACTACATGTTCGCTAAGCACAGCTGGACCCCGACCAAGGGCATTCTGCTGCTCTTCGTCCTGGGCATCCTGGGCGCTGGCCCGCTTGGTCTCTGGCCGAGCATCTGGTAAGGCTCTAGCTTGAGGGGTGTGTCCCTACGCGGCTCACACCCCGACCCCTTAAGCCATGTGTATGTTAAAAGCCGCGTGCTCGAAAGAGCGCGCGGCTTTTGTTTTCTTGATGATTCGGGTGTTGCGGACTGATAATGCTTAACACCCTAGGTAGTTAGCCGAATTCGAGCAAAAGGGAGGATAGGATGGCGATCGGAGCGCGTAAGCAACCGCTGTACGATCAGCTGGTCGATATTCTGACCGAAAAGATTGACCATGAATATCGCGCCGGTGACATGATTCCTTCCGAGCGCGAACTTTCGGAGCGCTATGGTCTCTCGCGCACTACGGTACGCCTGGCTCTGCAGGAACTGGAGCGTTTAGGACTGGTGGTTCGGCAGCACGGTCGCGGTACCTTTGTGACCGACCGTTCGGCAAAGGCAACCAATCTTATGCAGTCCTACAGCTTTACCGAGCAGATGCGCGCGATGGGTCGCGACCCCGAGACCACGATTCTCGAGTTTTGCGAGATGGAGGCCGATAAGAATCTGGCCGAGCATATGGGATTGCGTATCGGTGATCGCATTTTTAAGCTTAAGCGCCTTCGTTCTGCCGACAACATGCCCATGATGGTCGAACGTAGCTATCTACCGGTTCGTCAATTTCTGTCCCTAAAGCGACCGCTGCTGGAGCGTAAGCCGCTTTACGATGTGATTGAGCAAGACTTTAAGCAAAAAATACGCGTGGCCGAAGAGGAGTTCTATGCGAGCATAGCCCGCCCCACCGATGCCCACCTTTTGGAAATCGTCGAGGGCTCGCCTGTGCTCGATTTGGTTAGGACTACGTATAACGAGTCAAACGAGGTTGTGGAGTATACGCTCTCGGTTGCTCGTGCCGATCAGTTTAAATACAAGGTTTACCACCAGCGTAGCGATTAGTGTCTGCACCGTTTCCATATGATGATTCTTTGTATTTAACTGGTTACTACCAGATAACCAACCGAAGTGTATAATTGCACGTCAGAGGATTACTTCTAGAGAGAGGTATTAGAAATGTTCGAGAAGAGTGTCGAGGAGCTCACCGAGCTCGGCGCCCAGATCACCACGGCCGAGATTGCTCAGCAGCCCGAGCTTTGGCGTGATACGCTCAACATCTATCGCGAGAACAAGGAGGCCATCGAGGCCTTCCTGGCCGAGGCTCGCGCTATGGGCGAGGGCCGTCTGTCCGTTGTCTTCACCGGTGCCGGTACGTCCGACTACGTTGGCGATACCTGCGCCCCGTACCTGCGTCACGCTGGCAACACTGATCTCTACGACTTTAAGCCCATCGCCACGACCGACATCGTGAGCGCCCCGCGCGACTTCCTGCGCGCCGAGGATCCCACACTCGTGGTTTCCTTTGCCCGCTCTGGCAACAGCCCCGAGAGCCTTGCCGCCGTTGCCGTTGCCAAGGAGCTCGTCCACAACGTCAAGTTCCTCAACATCACCTGCGCTCCCGAGGGCAAGCTCGCCGTCGAGTCTGCCGATGATCCCAACGCGCTGACGCTGCTCATTCCGCGCGCCAACGACAAGGGCTTCGCCATGACCGGTTCTTATTCCTGCATGACCCTGCTCTCCACCCTTATTTTCGACACTGCCTCTGACGAGCAGAAGGCCGAGTGGGTCGAGACCATCGCCAAGATGGGCGAGGAGGTCATCTCCCATGAGCCCGAGATCGCCGATTACCTGGCTGGCGACTTCAACCGCGTGACCTACTTGGGTTCTGGCTCCTTCGGTGGCCTTGCCCAGGAGAGCCAGCTCAAGATCCTCGAGCTCGCTCACGGTCTGGTCGCTACTTCCTACGACACCTCCATGGGCTATCGTCACGGACCTAAGTCCTTCGTCGACGATAAGACGCTCGTCTTCGTGTTCGTCAACAACGACGCCTACACCCGTCAGTACGACATCGACATCCTCAACGAGATCGGTGGCGACGAGATCGCTCAGCACACCATCGCCGTTCAGCAGGAAGGTGCCACCGTCTATGAGGGTGAGTCCTTCACCTTTAAGGGCTACGAGGCACTTCCCGAGGGCTACCTTGCCCTGCCGTTCGTGATGTTTGCCCAGGCTATCAGCCTGCTCAACTCCGTGCGCGTGGGCAACACGCCCGATACGCCGAGCCCCACCGGCACGGTCAACCGCGTGGTTAAGGGCGTGACGATTCACCCCTTCACCGCTTAATCGCGTCCCCCCTGTAAGGGCGCCCGTCCGCTCATAACGGCGGGCGGGCGCTTTTTGTTTTACGTGAGCTGGGTATAAGCATCACCACAGTCAACTGCTTTAGAAGCAAGGAGTGCATATGAGCACGTACGCAATTAAGGCTGACAAGTTCTTCTTGCCGGCAGGCCCGCAACTGGGCGGCTATCTTATGGTCGAGGACGGCGTCTTTGGCACCTGGCAGGCCGACGAGCCCTCTTGCGAGATTAAGGACTACACGGGATCGTGGATCGCACCGGGTATGGTCGATACTCACATCCATGGCTTCTACAACCACTCAACTACTGATAACGATCCCGAGGGCATCGATATCAGCTCGACTGAGCTCGCCCGTCGCGGTACCACCAGCTGGCTGCCCACGACGTTCACCGATGGCGTCGAGCAGATCAAGGACGCCTGCGCCGCCATCGCTCAGGCGGACGAGGGTCGCGGCCCCGACTTCTGCGGTGCTCGCATTCAGGGCATCTACCTGGAGGGCCCCTTCTTTACCATGAAGCACGTGGGCGCGCAGAACCCCGCTTATCTTATCGATCCCTCCGAGGAGGTCTTCGATCAGTGGCAGGAGGCTGCGGGTGGTCGCATCGTTAAGAGCGCCATGGCGGCCGAGCGCGACGGTGCCGCTGCTTATGCGGCTGCTCTGAACGCCAAGGGTGTGGTGACCAGCATCGGTCACTCCGACGCCACCTACGATGAGTGCATCGCCGCCATCAACGCCGGTGCCAGCTGCTTTACGCATACCTACAACGGCCAGCGCGGGCTGCATCACCGTGAGCCCGGTGTCGTGGGTGCTGCCATGTCCACGCCCGAGACCTACGCCGAGATCATCTGTGACGGCAAGCACGTAAACCCTGCCGCCATCAAGGCGCTGCTGCAGGCCAAGGGCTGGCAGCACACGGTACTCATCACCGACTGCCTGGGCTGCGGCGGCATGCCCGAGGGCAGCTACACCAGCGGCGGCATGGACGTCATCATGAAGGACAACCTGTGCTGGCTCGCCGACGGCAAGAGCATTGCCGGCTCGGTACTCACGCTTGCCCAGGGTGTCAAGAACATCGTCGACTGGGGCATCGCCAGCGCCGATATCGCCATTCGCATGGCAACCGAGGTGCCGGCACGCTCCGCGCACATCGAGGATAAGTGCGGCAGCATCATGCCGGGTCGCGACGCCGACTTTGTCGTGTTCGACCACGAGCTCACCCTCGTCGAGACGTATGTTGGCGGCCAGAGCGTCGGCAACGCCTTTACCGAGTAACGATAGAAAAAGACGGCGGGCCCGAATCTGCTCGGACCCGCCGTATGGGTTAAACGCTCAAAAGCACCTTCACAGTTACAGCTTGTTAGCAATCTTCTTTGCCGTGCGCTTAACGCCGGCCACCAGGCCTCCTGCAGGATGCTCCTTTTCGTATGCTAGACGCTTCTCGCGCTTGGCGTACTCTTCGACGATGATATCGCCGTACTCATCTTCGATTTTGTCGAAGAAATCGACGGCTCCCTTAATCTCTTCGGCAGTTGGGTGTCCCTTCTGGACGCCGCCGGCGAGCTTGAACGGCCCCCACGTATCAAAGCCGGGGCAGCCGTAGACACCCATAAAGATGGCCTGCCTCATGCGGCAGATGCCATCGATATCCTTGCCGTACCACTTGTTTTTGCCACCATAGGTCATAAGGCCAAATACCTTGTCCTGCGGCTGCAGCACGTTCGTGAGCACACGTGCCATGTCCTTGTCGATTTCGGAGTAATAGATGCCCGTGGCGACGCCGATCAGATGGTATTCGTGCAGGTCGGGGTACTCGTTTTTACCGAGTGACTTCACGTCGAGGGTATCGATTTCGGGGTGCGCCTCGACGATGGCGTCCACGAGCTTTTTCGTATTGCCGTGGTGGCGTGAGGCATAAAGGATGATGGTTCGCATAAGAAGGCCTTTCAGCTGTAATTGCATCAATGTCTGTATGGTACCCCGTTGCATGGCTGGGATACCGGACGCATCGATGAACGTGCGGGTTTGTCCTTTGGTCAGGGCCGAGACGGGTTCTTGCGAGCAAAAAGCAGTTGTTCGAAAGGATGGACAATGGAATACGCTCTCTCCAACGATTCGATTTCTATCAAGGTCTCCACGGCCGGCGGCTCGTTTACCTCGATTGAGGCTGGAGGTCGCGAGTACTTGTGGCAGGGTGATCCCGCCGTGTGGTCCGGCCAGGCACCGATTTGCTTCCCGATTTGCGGAGGCCTGCGTGATGGTAGCGCCATGACGTTTGCCGGGCATCATGTGAAGCTCGCTCGCCACGGGTTTGCGCGCAAACAGGAGTGGAAGCTGCTGAGCCAGAGCGAGAACGAGCTGGCGATGTGCCTGGCTTCGGAGGATAACGCCGCGCTGCTGAGCGATTATCCGTACCCGTTTAAGCTTGTCGCTCGTTATGCGCTTGAGGGGGATACCGTGCGCGTCTCCTATGAGGTTACCAACGAGGGCACCGAGGACATGCCGTTCTTTATCGGTGGGCATCCCGGCTTTAGGTGCCCGCTCGATGAGGGCGAGGCCTATACGGACTACGAGTTGCGCTTTGAGAAAGAAGAGGCTGCAGAGCTTTGCACCGCTGTCCCTTCGACTGGCTTGATTGACGTGGACAAGCGCTCCAAGAACCCCATGGTGGGAAAGACGCTGCCCCTGTCGCACGAGCTCTTCGATTTTGCGGAGACCATCTTTGACGTACTCGAGAGTCGTCAGGTCACGCTTTCCAAAAAGGGCGAGGACAAGGGCGTTCGCCTGAGCTTCGAGGGCTTTCCGTACCTCATCGTGTGGAGTAAGCCCGAGGGCGATTTTGTGGCAGTTGAGCCCTGGGGCGGCCTCTCGACCTGTTCCGATGAGGATGACGTGCTTGAGCACAAGCGCGGCTGCCTTATCGCCAAGCCCAAGGAGACCGTCGTTCGCTCGTTCACGATTGAGATTCTGTAATTCCGTTTTGTCGACTCGTATCGCGAGGCACAAGGAGCCTGCGAGATAAGGAGCTAAAAATGATCCTCACCGTTACGATGAACCCGTCTGTTGATACGCGCTATCAGCTCGATGAGCTCATTATCGACGACGTCAACCGCGTGACGCCCGAAAAGACCGCCGGCGGCAAGGGCCTTAACGTGGCCCGCGTCCTGGATCAGCTGGGCGACGACGTTGTGGCAACCGGTCTGCTCGGCGGCCACATGGGCGCCTACATGGCCGAGCTCATGGATGCCAACGGCATTAAGAATGATTTTGTACCCATCAAGGGCGAGACTCGTATTTGCCTCAACATCCTTCACGCCGGCAACCAGACCGAGCTGCTCGAGAGCGGCCCGACGATTGCCCCCGAGGAGCTCGATGCCTTTACCGCCAAGTTTACCGAGCTTGCGGGCAAGGCCGACGTCGTCACCATCTCGGGTTCGCTGCCCCGCGGCGTCGAGGCGGACTACTACGCCAAGATCACGGGCATTGCCGAGAACGCCGGTGCCAAGGTGTTGCTCGATACCTCGGGTGCTTCGCTCGAGGCCGCCCTTAAGTCCGAAATTAAGCCCGAGCTGGTCAAGCCTAACCTGACCGAGATCAACGGCCTTTTGGGTACGAACTTTACCACCGACGATGTGGACGAGCTCCGCGCCGCGCTCGCCTCTGATGCCCGCTTCTCCGATATCCCCTGGGTCGTCGTGTCCATGGGCGCTGCCGGTTCCGTGGGTTTCCATAACGGCCGTGCGTTCCGCGCCAAGACTCCCGATATCCCTGCCGTTAACGCTACGGGCTCTGGCGATTCGACCATTGCCGGCTTCGCGCACGCCATCGCAGCCGGCGCGGATGATGAGACGGTGCTGCGTACCGCCAACACCTGCGGCAAGCTCAACGCCATGGATCCCATGACTGGCCACTTGGTCATGGACCGTTGGGACGAGGTCTACAACGGCGTTGTCGTGACCGAGCTGTAAGAGCTTGGGCGTCGGCCCCGGCATCGGTTGCTTGCTTGTGGTTAGAGCCGATGACAAGTGCGGTAGCATTATGCCGGGGCGCGACGCCGACTTCGTCGTGTTCAATCCCGACCTTAGCCTGGTCGAGACGTATGTGGGTGGCAACAGCGTCGGTAACGCGTTTGCCGAGTAGCCGCCAAAGAAACGATCCGAGAGGGGATTTAGATGATTTACGGTGCACTGGGCGATATCGAGGAATACCGCGGAATGCTCAAGGGCCTCGATGTGCTGATCGACTGGCTCGAGGAGAACGATCCGGCGAAGCTCGAGGTCGGCAGCCATCCGATTCTGGGCGACAAGGTCTTTGCGAACGTCATGGCTCCCACGACGCGTCCCGAGGCCGAGGCTCACTATGAGACGCATCAGCGCTATCACGACCTGCAGATTGATGTTGAGGGTCGTGAGGCCTTTAAGGTCGCTACGGGCAGCCTGACGCTGGTCCAGGAGTTTGACGAGAAGGACGACTACGATCTGGTCGATTCCGACGCCTCGATCGCCGGCGATCTTGCTGACGACAAGTTTGCGCTGTTTGTTGCCGGCGAGCCTCACATGCCCACGCTCGAGTTCCCGGGCGATGGCGCGCAGCCGGTCAAGAAGATCTGCTTTAAGCTGCTTGCAGATGCTTACTGGGAGGAGTAGCGAACTGCTCGGCTGAGCTGCTCGTCTGATGGCGTGATCCCCTTAGGGAAAACACGCCAGGACCCCGCCAAGCGTTTTTTCCCTAGGGAAATCACGTTTGGCGGGGTTTTCCGTTTTGAGTAGGGGGAGTTGTCGGCGCTCTGTGGTCTGGATTGGCGTGCGCACTCAAAATCGGCAACAAAAAAGCCGCCCGAAGGCGGCTATCTTGTGCAATGGAGCCAGCGACCGGGCTCGAACCGGTGACCCCCGCTTTACGAGAGCGGTGCTCTACCAACTGAGCTACGCTGGCGGCCATGTGGTGACGCAACTGAGGCGTCAACGGCTGTCTATGATACGGGACATCGCACATCCGCGCAAGTGTTCTGACGGCTTTTCTCACTTTAAATGCACTAATATTGGAGACGCGATGTCTTGCTCTTACGGGTCTCAAACAGAATGGGGCAGCGATGGCTCAACCCAAGATTCTTCTCACACGCATCGACGACCGTTTCATTTACGGGCAAGACGTTGTGCTGTGGAATGAGGCGGTTGGTTCCAACCTCGTCCTAATCGTTAACGACGAGATTGCGGCGGATTCGCGCAAGTGGGCGCCTATGAGGGTCGCGGCGCCAGAAGGCGTGTGGATGCGGTTTTTCTCGGTGCAAAGGACCATCGACATCATTCATACCGCAACGCCGCGTCAATGGATTCTGATCATGGTGGCCTCACCCGCCGATGCGCTCGCGCTGGTTAAGGGTGGTGTGCCGATCACCAAGATCAGCATCGGTCACATGCAAGCAGGGGAAGGCAAGCGCCCCATAACGCCTGCAGTTGCCGTAGACGACGCAGACGTCGCTGCCTTCAAAGAGCTGCAAGCACTCGGTATAGAGCTAGAAATCCGCTATCTCCCCAGTTCTGCCCCCGACCCCATCGGCAATCTGTTCAACTGATCCCTTGGGGACGGAGGAAACCGGATTATTTTGCCCTTGCGAGGGATACGCGCGATGCCGCCTGCCAAAAACTATGTCCATTTACTACGTTTGATCGGCTATCGCCGAGCATGTCGGATTTGAGAAAAACAAAACCGCAGGTAGACGGCTCGCGAATTTAACAAAAATCGGTGCATGGTCGAGCATCCCGGGCTAAACGTAGTAAATGGACATAGTTTTGATATGTCACCCATACAGTCACAGCAAAAATGAGCCCAAAAGATGAAAAAACGCCCGCCGGCGGTGGTGCCGGCGGGCGCTGGTGTGCGATATGTCGCGTTGTGGGCTTAATGCCTCATAAAGTGGTACTCGATCACATTGCTGTAGGGGTGACCCGGGCCCACAATGCCCTGCGGGAATAGCGGCTGGTGCGGCGTGTCGGGGTACATCTCGGCCTCGAGGGCAAAGCCGGCGCCCCAGCCATAGTTGGCATCGTCCTTGGCGTGCTCGTCGCCCAGCCAGTTGCCGGTGTAGAGCTGCACGCCCGGGGCGGTGGTGTAGTAGTCCAGCTCACGGCCGGTCCACATCTCCTCGACGTGCATCGCGCGGCGCAGATTACGGCCGTACTGATAGCCATCGATGCACAGACAGTGATCGTAGCCACGGGCCTGCTTAATCTGCGGATCGTCGGCCTCCATGCCAGGCGCGACGGGGCGCAGCTCGCGAAAGTCAAACGGTGTTCCCTCGACCGGAGCAATCTCGCCGGTGGGGATGTTCTGCTCGTTAATGGGCAGGTAGTGGGCGGCGTTGGCGACAAAGAAATGTTCGCAGTCCATGCCGGCGTTATGGCCTGCAAGGTTAAAGTACGTGTGGTTGGTCATGGACACGTAGGTGGCGCGGTCGCTCTCGCAGCCATAATCGATGCGGAAGACGCCGGTGCGCGTAACGGTAAACACGGCCGTAAAGGTTCGGTTGCCGGGCAGGCCCAGCTCGCCATCCTTAAGCGAGGTGGTCATGCGCACGGCGTTATGGACCTCGTCGAGCTCAACATCCCACACACGTTTGTGCAGGCCGTGCTCAAGGTCGCTGTGCAGGTTGTTGGCGCCCTCGTTGGCGGGCATATGCCAGTCCGTGCCGTCGATGGCGATCGTGGCGCCAGCGGTGCGGTTTGCCACAGGGCCGATGGTCGCGCCAAAGCAGGCGGGGTTGTCAAAGTAATCCTCGAGCTTATCGAAGCCCAGCACCACATCGCGCACGTTGCCGGGAATGTCGGGCACATCGATACCAAGCACCGTGGCGCCATAGTCCATAATGCGAACGCAGATCTCGGGCCCGTCGAGGGTGTAACGATGAACGGGGGTACCGCACGGCGCGGTGCCGAAAAGCTCGGAAGTGATCATTTGGTTCCTAACATCGAGGTATTTCCGACAAACTGTAGCGCGAACAGGCGAGATTATCACTACACCCCACTAAAGCTGGGGGTATTTTTCTCAAAAAAGTGATGATTGGAGCTGTGCGGGCGTTCATTTTTGACGCGTACGAGTCTGATACAATTTGTTCGTTACTGTTTGAATGATATGCGCGCAAAGAACGGCGAGGATTCATCGTGATTAAGGCAGAGCGACAGGATAAGGTTCGTCAGCTGCTCGAGGAGCAGGGCACGGTCTCGGTCAAAGAGATTTCGGATGCGTTGGGCGTTTCGGACATGACGATTCGCCGCGACCTCGAAGAACTTGCGAGCCTAGGCGAGATTGAGCGCGTGCACGGCGGAGCCCGCAGTGCACAGGGCCGTCCGCACGCTATGTTGCGCCATGAGTATTCGCACAGCGAAAAGCGCACTAAGCATGCCGAGGAAAAGCTGCAGATTGCGCGCCGTGCTGTGGAGCTTATCGAGGAGGGCTCGACCATCTTTTTGGGCACGGGCACCACGGTTGAGCAGATGGCCTCGATGCTGCCGACGTTTCGCCTGCGCATTGTGACCAATTCGCTTTCGGTGTTTAACCTGCTCGAGGCGCGCGAAGACTGCGACCTGTGCCTCGTGGGCGGCATGTATCGCCGTCGCACCGCCGCCTTTGTGGGCCCCATGGCCGAGGACACCTTGCGCGCGCTGGGCATCGATGCGGCGTTTATCGGCGCTAATGGCATTTTGGACGGCGACGTGTCCACGTCTAACATGGACGAGGGCCGCATCCAGCAGCTCGCCTTTAGCAAGGCTGACTCGCGCTATCTGATCGCCGACTCTAGCAAGATCGGCAAGCGCGACTTCTACACCTTCTGCCGCCTGGACAATTTGGACGCTGTGGTGTGCGAGCCGGATATTGCCGACGAGGACCGCGCCGCCATCGAGGAGCACACGCAGGTCATTTGCTAGCGAGTGCCGCGGGAGATATTGCGTGTTTCGGCCAATGCAATGGTCGGTATTTTTGTAGCTATAAGCTCATTTAAAGCTCGGTATTTTTGTATTATTAGATATATCTGAAGGTCGGTATTTTTGTAAACTAGCACGTAAATTATGCTGAGGTGAGATTATGTTTAAACGGAAGGCATATGATCGTCTGCAGGAGTGGAAAGAACGCTCGCAAGGGCGCACTGCGGTGCTTATTGAGGGTGCAAGACGCGTTGGCAAAACGACGCTCGTCAAGTGCTTCGCGCAAAATGAATACAAGGATTATCTGTACATTGACTTTTCGGCTGCTAGCAAAGCCACGCTCGATATATTTCTGAACCATCGTGAAGATGTCGATCTTTTTTTACGCATGCTTCAGCTGCAGTATGGTAAGGCCCTCGAACCGAGAGAGTCGCTGGTCATTTTTGATGAAGTGCAGCGGTTTCCCATCGCGCGCGAATACATAAAGCATCTTGTAGAAGACGGCAGATTTGATTACATCGAGACAGGCTCTCTTGTCTCCATCAAAAAGAATGTCGATAGCATTGTCATACCGTCAGAGGAAGAAAGAATCCCTCTCGAGCCCCTCGATTTTGAGGAGTATCTTTGGGCGACCGGAAAAGATCTTTATGCAGAAGAGATCCGTAAAGCGCGCGAATCTCGGACCGCGCTTCCGGACGGCGTTCATGCGACGTGCATGAGATTATTTGATGAGTATATGCTTGTCGGTGGTATGCCTCAGTCGGTCGACTCCTTTGTGGCAGAGAATGATTTTAGAGGATGCGACAGGGTTAAACGGCAGATTATCGCACTGTACAGGGAGGACATTGCCAAGTTTGGAGGTTCGGACGCTAGACGTGCGCGGGCGGTTTATGACGATATTCCGGGTCAATTATCTGCGGCAAATAAACGGTTCAAATTTGACAGCTTGGAGAAGGGGTCCCGTTTTGAGACATATGAGTCGGCGTTAATTTGGCTTGAGGATGCGCGACTGATTAACCGTTGCTATTTATGCAGCGATCCGAGCGTGGGTTACCGCTTGCACGAGGACGCGTCTTCGCTTAAATGCTATATGGCGGACACGGGATTGCTCGTGAGCTTGGCGTTTGATGATGGTCCGGACCTTATGGATGTTCATAGAGACATTCAATTTGGAAGAATTTCAATTAATAAAGGAATGCTAATCGAGAACATCGTGGCGCAGCAGCTTAAGAGTCTGGGGCATTCGCTTTTTTATTACAGCTGGCAGGAGCCTTCCAAAACAGAGGGGAGTCGGCCCAGAACGCGTGAAATTGATTTTCTTGTTTCGCGCGGCTTTGAAGACGCGGCTGGAAAACCGCGGGTCACTCCTGTTGAAGTTAAATCTTCCAAATCGTATTCAACAATCTCGCTTGACGATTTCGGCAGACGATTCGAACGACGAGTCGGAGAAGAGATAGTTCTTCACCCAAAACAGCTCAGGGCTGAAGGGCATAGGATATATCTACCTCTGTATATGACGATCTTTATCTGATCGGTGGAATGCGGCCAAAAAGGGGGCATGCGGCTGAGATTGTCAGCCCGGTCTATTTTATTTGTCTCGATCTGTAACAGCTAGGGGCGAAAACACAAGCTAGTTGTTACAGATTTAGATTGAGAGGGTTGGCTCGTGTGTTCATCTCGATCTGTAACAACTAGGACCCAAAAACTTAGCTAGATGTTACAGATTGAGACTGAGAGGATTGCCCTGTGTGTTCATCTCGATCTGTAACAGTTGGGGCCGAAACCGCGGGTCAGATGTTACAGATCGAGACAAACGGCTCCCGGTCCGCCCAAACACAAAGGCCGGGGGCGGCGCGCCGTGTGACGTGCCGCCCCCGGCTGAGAAATGGGGACAAGTTATGTGAGTGGGGCAATGCCGCTCGTCGCAAGCCACTAGTCCAGACGACGGGTCTGCGCCACGTGCTTGTACCAGTAGGCGCTCGCCTTGGGCGTGCGCTTTTGGGTCTCAAAGTCTACGTAGAAGAAGCCATAGCGCTTGTTGTAGCCGTTGGTCCAGGAGAACTGGTCCTGCAGGCTCCACAGGAAGTAGCCGCCCACGTTGACGCCCACCTCCATGGCCTTGAGCAACCAGCGCAGGTGCTGCTCGATGTAGTCGATGCGCGGCTGGTCGTCCACAAAACCGTCCTTGTAGGGGTCCTTGTAGCCCATGCCGTTCTCGGTGATGAAGATCTGCTTGTAGTTGGGGTAGCGCTGCTTAATGTAGACGAGCAGATCGAACAGACCCTCGGGATAGATGATCCAGTCCCAGTCGGTGGTGGGGATGCCGGGCTTGTTCACATGCTCGCCAATGCCCTTGACGCGCCAGCGACCGGTGCCCTTCTCGCCCGTACCGTTGTGGTGCAGGTCGTTCTCGCCGTCGTAAGCCTTGAGGAAGCGGCACTGGTAGTTGTTAACGCCCAGGTAGTCGTTGTAGAGCGCTGCCTCGCGCATGATCTCGAGATCCTCCTCGCGGATCTCGATGGTGCCGCCGGAGACTGCAGCCAGGCGGTTGGCGCACTCGAGGGTGTCGGGGGCATAGTCGCCGCGGAAGGTGGCGTCGAGCAGGAACTGGTTTTGCAGTACGTGCTCGTTGTTGGCGGCCTTGATGTCGGCGGGGTCGTTCTCGTTGAGCGGGTACTTGAACTCCAACGACTGAATGACGCCGATCTTGCCCTTAAAGCCGCCGTTGTGGAAGGCCAGTACCGCCTTGGCGTGGGCGAGCATCATGTTGTGCTCGCACTGGAAAGCCTCGGCCAGATGCGCCTTGACGCCGCCGGGGAAGGTACCCTCGATGTAGGTGTTGGAGGCGTCGGCCCAGATCTCGTTAAAGGTGAACCAGTAGGTTACCTGGTCGGCGTACTCCTTAAAGCAAAAGGTGGCAAAGTCCACAAAGGCGTCGATGGTCTCGCGGTGGAGGAAGTCGCCCTTCTCAAAGAGGGGAAGCGGCGTGTCAAAGTGATGCAGCGTGACAAACGGCTCAACGTGGTGCTTGTGGCACTCGGCGAAGAGGTCGTGGTAGAACTGGACACCCTCGGGGTTAATCTCGCCGGTGCCATTGGGGAAGATGCGGCTCCAGGCGATGGAGAGACGAATGCCGTTGATGCCGAACTCCTCGCACAGCTCCAGGTCGACGGGGTACTGGTTGTAGAAGTCGGAAGCGGGATCGGGAGAGAAGCGGCCCTGGGCCTCCAAGAAGTCGTCCCAGGCGACCTTGCCCTTACCGTGGGTGCGGGTCTCGCCCTCTACCTGGTAGGCAGCAGTGGCGCCGCCAAAGACAAAGTCCTCGGGAAACTGCGCAGGCGGGTTGGTGACGCTAGCAGGGTTAACGGACATGATGATCCAATCGTCTAAATCGAAGGGCCAGCCGGTCTTGGATGGTCGGCTGGCCCTGAGCGTTACTTACTTCGAGAGTTGCTCGCTTACGAAGGCGAGAGACTTGTCGCCGTTCTGGGAGAGCTCGATGTACTGCTTACCGCGGCAGGCGACGCACTTGTTGCCCACACGCTCGCAGTCTTTCTGCAGGTCGGCCAGGTAGCTGGCGGCCTGCGGGGCCAGGACGACCAGGTCAAAGTCGGGGAGCATGTCGACGTGGTTGCCATAGGCCTCGGCAGCGGTCTCCAGATTGATGCCGCGCTCCTTGGCAGCCTTGGCCAGCGCGTTGGCGAGCAGGCCCGAGGTTCCGCCACCCTGGCAGAGCACGAGCACGCGCTTGCCGTTGAGGTCGCTGGCGGTCGTTGCCTCGGCAGCGGGTGCTGTGGAAGCGGTGGGGGCGTCGGCCTTCACGGCCTCGGCTGCGGCACCGGCGGCAACGCTCTTGGCATCGGCCTTGCCCTGGAAGGCGTCGTTGAGCTTGGCGGCCTTCTCGGCGTTCTTGGCGGCGAGCTCCTCCTGGGAGATCTCGGCCTCCTCGGCGCACTTCTGGGCGTCATAGGCACGGAAGAACGGGTAGTACAGGGCAAAGTCGATGACTAGGATGATGGCGAGCATCACAAAGGCGAGCGGCTGGAAGCCCAGGCCCATGATGGTGCCGATGGGGCCGGGGACGGTCCAGGGCAGGGTGTACATAAAGCCGTTCATGCCCAAGAAGTCGATAAAGACCTTGAGGATCCAGATGTTGGCGATCGGGGCAAAGACAAACGGGACAAAGAAGACGGGGTTGAGCACGATAGGCGCGGCGAACAGCAGCGGCTCGTTGACGGCAAAGCACACGGGGACGATGGCTGCTTTGCCGACGGCGCGCATCTCCTGGGACTTGGCCAGGAAGCAGAACATAAAGACCAGGACGAGCGTGGCGCCGGTGCCGCCCATGCAGACGACGAAGTACTGGGCTCCCTGCGTCAGGACGGCGGTGGCGTGCTCGCCGGCCTGGAATGCAGCCAGGTTGTCGGTCATGTTGGCAACGAGAGCGGCGGCGATGGCGGGCTCGACGATCGAGGGGCCGTGGACGCCGACGAACCAGAAGAGGCTCATAGCGCCGTAGATCACAGCGAGGCCGATATAGCCGTCGGCGGCGGTGAACAGGGGCTGGAACACCTGGATGACGCCCTGGGCAAAGCAGAAGCCAAAGGCAGCGCGGAAGACGATGTCAAAGACCCAAAAGACGGTGATGCAGACGGAGAAGGGGATGATGTCCTTAAAGGTCTGCGAGATGTTGGGCGGAACCTGCTCGGGCATCTTGACGGTGATGTTGCGCTTAATGAAGAACTTGTAGATGATGCCGGTCACAAACGCAGCGATAAAGGCGGTCAACAGGCCTTTGGAACCAAGGTAGGTGGTGTTGAAGCCGCTGGCAGCATCCGTGGCGATCGTGTCGCTCGAAAGGAGCAAGAAGCCGATGATGGCTGCGCACATGCACGAGATGAAGTTGATCTGGTTGTTCTTGGGTAGATCGCGGTTCTGGGCGTCGGCGAAGTGCTTGGCCGTGGTGGCGGCGCAGGCGATGGCCAGAATGCCCATGGAGTAGTTGTAGCACTTCCACAGGGCGTTGTTGATGTCATCGGGCCAGTAGAAACCCCAGATGTTGGGGACCGAGGCTACCAGGCAGAAGATGGACGAGAAGATGATGATGGGGATGACGGAGATAAAGCCGTCGCGGATCGCCTTGAGGTACTTGTTGCGGGCGATCGCGTTGAAAAAGGGCTGGCCCTTTTCGATGATGGCGATGAGTTGCTCCATGCAATGCTCCTAAGAGTCGGTGGGTTAGCAACGATGGTAGCTTTTGACGTTCGGTTGCCAAAATGTTGACGTTGCCATTTTGCGGCACAAAAAAAGACGCGAACCGGTGGCCCTTGTGCCTGTGGACCGTCGATTCCTTGCGCGTAAACGTTTGAGCCGCCCGGTGGCTCTGTGTTTGCACAATGGCAACGTTAACATTTGGGCGACAAAAGCCGCTCGGGGAAGCAGAATTGTCGGTGAACGGTAGGTTTTGGGTGGTAAGCGTATCGTTGGGGAGGCGTTGGATATACTTAAAGGTGTTCAAAATGACTGCGCAGGATGTCTTCAATGGCATCGTTGACATAGAAAGATCGACCTATGGCCGCTGTTAAAAAATCGGTTTCCGTTAAGGACGTGGCGCGTCTCGCGGGCGTCTCGGAGCAGACAGTCTCGCGTACGGTGCACGATTCGCCCAGCGTGCGCCTCGAGACCAAGGAGCGCGTGCGCGCCGCCATGCGCGAGCTGGGGTATCGCCCCAATTTTGCCGGTCGATCGCTGCGCCGCGGCAAGTTTAAGACCGTCGGCGTCGCCATGTTCAACATTACCGGCACCGGCAACCTCGACCGTATGGAGGGCTTTGCCGCCGCGGCCGACAAACATGGCTATGCCATCACCCTCACTAAAGTAGACGGGCATCCGTATACCCTCGAGAGCGCATCGTCGCGCATGAGCGCGCTGCCGGTGGATGGCATGGTTGTGATCATGAATCGCATGCCGGCGGACTTTGGCACCTTCGAGCCGCTGCCCGGTATGCAGACGGTGCTCGTTACCATGCTGGAGCACCCGCTCTGTTCAACAGTCGATAACGACCAGTTCGATTGCTCGCGCCAGGTGGTCGAGTACCTGCTGGAGCAGGGGCACAAGACCGTGCACTTTATCTCGTGCCCCGAGCGCTCGCTTTCGGGCATGCGTCGCGAGGAGGGCTGGCGCGAGACATTGCGCGCGCATGGTATTGAGCCGCCGCGACTCGTCCGTGGCGATTGGACGGCACAGAGCGGATATGCCGCCGGCCAGGTGCTTGCGGACGATTCGAACTGCACAGCCATTTATGCTTCCAACGATGCCATGGCCTACGGCTGCATTCGCGGGCTCGAGTCGCGCGGGAAGCACGTGCCCCAGGACGTAAGCGTGGTGGGTGTTGACGATAGTTTGGGCGATATCGTGCCCGATCGTCGCCTGACTACGGTGCGCTTTGACAACAAGCGCGTCGGCATGTGGGCGGTCGACAAGATTGCCGGCGCCGAGGGCGCTGCACCCGGTGTGGAGCACATGCTGTTTCCGGGTGTGCTCGTCGAGGGCGATACGGTGCGCGATATACGCTAGGGTGCGGACCTGTTTGGGTTGCCGCTAATTGTGTTTGAGAATGTTCAGATTGGTTTAAAAACCGTTCACGGGTGAAAAGCAACCGTTCATAGCTCGAAATTACGTTTTGCGCTGTTCTTTTTTGTTTGAATGTTAATGTTCCTGCCATACACAGCGCAGCGCGTATGCCCGGACGCGATGCTCTCCGTTGGTTCATATGTGAAAGGAACGCAATATGGCAACCAAAGAAGAAATCTCGATGGTTGGATTTGAGATTGTCGCATACGCGGGCGACGCCCAGACCGATCTGCTTGCAGCGCTCGATGCTGCTCGCGAGGGTGATTTTGAGAAGGCCGAGCAGCTGCACAAGGATGCCAGCGATGCACTTATCGGCGCCCACGACACGCAGACCAAGCTGCTTTCGCAGGAGGCCGGCGGCGGCGAGATGGAGATGACCTTCATCATGGCTCACGCTCAGGACACTCTCATGACCACCATGATCCTGGAGAAGCAGACCCGCTTTACCATCGATGCCTATAAGCGCATCGCCGCACTCGAGGCTAAGCTCGCCTAACGAGCTCTCACAACCAAGTCCCCTTCCAAAAGCTCTGCCGCTACCCGCGGCAGGGCTTTTCTGTTTACCCGGCACTTGGGGACGTTCCTTATCTGCCGGCAGTTTGGGACACTCCTGCCATGCATTCGATCCTTTGAGGATGGAAGAAACCGGGTCATTAGGTTTGCTGCGGTGCCGACTCGGTCTGTCGGTTACAAAACTATGCCGGTTTACTACGATGAATCGCATTCTTTCAACTATGGAAAGAGCAGCGTTATCAAAGCCGCAGGTAGAAAGCTTGTCATTTTCTGCTAATAGCAAATGTGGTCGGTCCTATCGGTTTTATCGTAGTAAACCGGCATAGTTTTGAAATGGCACTATTCGACTAGCAGCGTTATGGAGCTTCTGCACGCCCTCCCGTTCGGTTTTTCGATGGGTGGGTATACTTTCCACCGCAATACAGGCCGGAATGAGGAGGCATCCAAATGCCGGATAACGGGTCAATACAAAAAAGAGACGCGCACGAGATGGCTCATGGGCGTCCTGTCCAGATAACCGAGCACACGACGGTAACCGAGCTGCAGCCCAGCCTGTCCGATGTCGTGTGCGCAAACAAAAAGCTGCAGATTGGCTTTATCGTTGCACTCGTGGTACTGGCGCTGCTGTCGGGCTTTGTGGCTCGTCCGCATTTTGCCGATACCAAAACATGGGACTCCACCATCGAGGTCATCGACCAAAAGAAGGGCAACGTTTTGGCGCTCACGACCTCGTGCGTGGCGCTGTCTGCGGGCATTACCGCGCTGCCGGGTGATACGGGAACGCCGGTTGCCGAGCAGCTCGCGCAGCTTTCGGGTAACTTGGGCATCGTGCTTGCCGTGCTCTACCTAGAGAAATATTTGCTCACGATTTTGTGGTCGGTTGGCTTGGGCATCTTAATCCCGTTTGCGCTGGTGCTCTTTGCGGTCTCGCTTGGCATTCACGGACGCTGGAGCACGAGCGCTGTCCTGCGCCGCGTGGCGACCCGCGTGCTGGTGGTTGCCGTGATCGGCATGGCCTTGGTGCCTGCAAGCGTATGGGTGTCGCAAAAGGTCGACGAGACGTATCGGGTGAGCATCGAAGCGGCCGAGCAAAAGGCGGCCGACGCTGCGGGTGCGGCAGACGGCAATAGCTCCAAAACGAGCAAGAAAAAGTCCGAGTCCACAGAATCCAAGAACGTGCTTGAGCAGCTTGCCGACGGTGCCTCGGGTCTTGTCGCGTCGGTGACCAACGGCGCCAAACAGATGACCGATGAGATTGTGCAACAGGTGACCGATCTGATCGAAGGCGTCATCGTGATGATTGTGACTTCGTGCGTTATTCCATTGCTGGTGCTCGCGGCGTTTCTGTGGCTGGGGCACACGCTGCTGGGGATCGATATTTCCGGCCCGGCGAACTATTTAACGGGACGTTTTCTGAGCGCTCCGTCCAAACATGCCAAGAAGAGCGGGCAGTCTGAGTAGGCGGCAAAGCGATCTTTGGAAGATCAACCGTAAGAAGGGCGGCCGAGACACGTTCTCGGCCGCCCTTTTGTTTGTTGAACACATGGTCGCTACGTCTGCGCCGGGCTCAAACGGTCGGCAATCAACCGTAAACGGTATTTGTTCAAAAAAGAACAAAGTTAAACAAATAATGGTTGCAACCTATGTTCGAATGTGTTCAAATAAACATGAACAGTGAAGAACCGCACATTCAGATGCCCGGACCTGAACGCGATTCAACACTTCCAAACAGAAACTACGCACCTGCGTATCTCTCAAGGAGGATGTCATGAGGGTTGTAATCGCTTCCGATGCCGACGGTATGTCGATGAAGGAGTCCATCAAGGAGATGCTCATCGCTGACGGTCACGAGGTCGTCGACTATTCCGAGACCCCTGCTGCGGACTTTGTCGATTCCGCGACCGCCGTTGCCAAGGACCTGCTGGAGCACAAGGATTCCCAGGGCTTCGCATTCGATAAGTACGGCGTCGGCTCCTATATGGCCGCCGTCAAGATCAAGGGCATGGTCGTCGCCAACATTTCCGACGAGCGTTCCGCCTACATGACCCGCGAGCACAACGGCTCGCGCATGGTCACCATGGGCCCGGGCGTTGTGGGCACCGAGGTCGCCAAGAAGATCGCCCGCGAGTTCCTGCGCGCCCAGTACGCCGGCGGCCGTCACCAGATCCGTGTCGACATGCTCAACAAGATGGCCTAACGAGAGCCACCGAGAACTCGAACTTCTATCTCAACTTGTGAATTCAGACGAAAGGACGTTCTGATGAAGAAGACCATCGCAATCGGTTGCGACCATATCGTTACGGACGAGAAGATCTATCTGGCCGACCGCCTGGAGCAGGCTGGCTACAAGGTGCTCGACTGCGGCACCTACAGCCACACCCGTACGCACTATCCCATCTACGGTAAGGCCGTGGGCGAGGCTGTTGCCAGCGGCAAGGCCGACTTTGGCGTGGCCCTGTGCGGCACCGGCATCGGCATCACCAACGCCGTCAACAAGGTTCCCGGCGCTCGCTGCGCCCTGGTTCGCGACATGACCTCTGCCCTGTATGCCCGTCGCGAGCTCAACGCCAACATCGTGGGCTTTGGCGGCAAGATCACCGGCGAGTTCCTGATGGCCGATATCATGCTTGCCTTCCTGGAGGAGCCCTACGAGAAGACTCCCGAGCACGATGCCCTGATTGCCAAGATCGACGCCTGCAATAAGGCCGACGCCGAGGCTCAGGCTGACCCGCACTTCTTTGACGAGTTCCTCGAGAAGTGGGACCGCGGCGAGTATCACGACTAAGGGGGTTCCGGCGTTTTAACAAACGCCGGACCGGTCGACGCTGCGAAGCCATCTGGCGGGCAATCTGCCGCTCAGCTTCGACGGCATGACCAGAAGGTCAATGCCGTCTCGCTTCACGGCACCTTGCCTCGCCAGCTGGCTTCTCGCTGATGTCTGAGTGACCTGTGGGGTTACCGCTGTTGTTGCGAAGCGTTCTGGTATGGCAAGTTGCTCCGATAACACGTTTGCTTGCTTGGCTTGAGTGCTTCGTTTTGGCGGCCCCCGGCATTCTGCAGCTTTTCAATTGACGGCTCGCGTTTCTGTGAGGGGGCGCGGGCCGGTTTTCTATCAGCCCCACTGACTTGGCGGGCTGTCGTAAGAAAGGGAAGGCTCCTATGGAGTTTGTTCTTGATAACGGTTCTATCCGCGTAGCACTGAGCACGGCTGGCGGATCGTTCACTTCTATTGCGGCCAACGGCCGTGAGTACCTGTGGCAGGGTGACCCGGCGGTCTGGTCGGGCCAGGCACCCATTTGTTTCCCGATCTGCGGCGGCCTTCGCGACGGTCACGCAATGACCATGGGCGGCCGCGAGGTTAGGCTCGCCCGCCACGGCTTTGCGCGCAAACAGGAGTGGAAGCTCGAGGAACAGAGCGACAACATGGTTGCACTGAGCCTAAGCTCTGCCGACCATGCCGAGCTGCTCGAGCAGTACCCGTATCCGTTTAAGATCGTTGCTCGTTACACGATCGATGCGGCAAAGGTGGCCGTGTCGTACGAGGTGACCAATGAGGGCACCGAGGACATGCCGTTCTTTGTGGGTGGCCACCCCGGCTTTAAGTGCCCGCTCGACGAGGACGAGTCCTATGACGACTATGAGCTTCGTTTTGATCAGCGTGAGGCCGCCGAGCTCTGTACTGCCGTTCCCTCGACGGGCCTGATTGATGTTGAGCATCGCAGTAAGAACCCCATGATCGACCAGAACCTGCCGCTTGCCCACGAACTCTTCGACTTCGCGGAGACCATCTTTGACGTGCTCGAGAGCCGCGTGGTTACGCTGACCAAGAAAACCGAGGACAAGGGCGTGCGCCTGACGTTCCCCGATATGCCATACCTGATTGTGTGGAGCAAGCCCGAGGGTGACTTTGTGGCCGTGGAACCGTGGGGCGGCCTGTCTACCTGCTCCGATGAGGACGATATTCTGGAGCACAAGCGTGGCTGCCTGGTTGCCAAGCCGGGGGAGACCGTCATTCGCGGTTTTGAGATCGAGATCCTTTAACGAGTTATCGTATGTTTGGGGCGGGTCATGCCGCCCCGGAACAGGAGTTCAATATGATTCTGACCGTCACCATGAACCCGTCGATTGATACGCGCTATCAGCTCGACAAGCTGATCATTGACGACGTTAACCGCGTCACGCCCGAAAAGACCGCTGGCGGCAAGGGCCTCAACGTGAGCCGTGTGCTGCTGCAACTGGGAGACGACGTGCTCGCGACTGGTCTGCTTGGCGGCCACATGGGTGCCTATATGGCCGAGCTTATGGATGCCGACGGCGTCAAGAACGACTTTGTGCCCATCGCCGGTGAGACGCGCATTTGCCTGAATATTCTGCACGAGGGTAATCAGACCGAGCTGCTGGAGAGCGGCCCGCAGATCGCCCCGGCCGAGCTCGAGGCCTTTACGGCCAAGTTCGCCGAGCTCGCGGCGAAGGCGGACGTTGTGACGCTTTCGGGCTCGCTGCCGCGTGGCGTCGATGCCGGCTACTATGCCGAGCTCGTCAAGATCGCCGAGGAGGCGGGCGCCAAGGTGCTGCTCGACACCTCGGGTGCATCGCTGGAGGCAGCGCTGGAGTCCGACGCTAAGCCCGAGCTCGTAAAGCCCAACCTGACCGAGATTAACGGCCTACTGGGTACGTCCTTTACGACCGATGATGTCGATGCCCTGCGCGAGGCGCTTGCCGCCGATGGCCGCTTTGCCGGTATTCCCTGGGTTGTCGTTTCGATGGGCGCTGCCGGTTCGGTGGGCTTCCATGAGGGTCGCGCGTTTCGCGCCAAGACGCCCGCGATTGCGGCTGTGAACGCAACGGGTTCCGGCGACTCGACCATCGCCGGTTTTGCGCATGCCATTGCTGCTGGTGCCGACGACGTCACGGTGCTCAAGACCGCCAATACCTGCGGTAAGCTCAACGCCATGGATCCCAAGACCGGCCACCTGATCATGGACCGCTGGGACGAGATCTACAGCAACGTTGAGGTCGTAGAGTTGTAGCGGTTGCGACTCCTAATAGAATGATCGTGGATAATCTCCCGCTTTTGGTGCCCATACGAGTTCAAAGTGGGGGATTTTCCACGCTCGAGTCATTAGTTGTTGGGGACGTTCTTGTTTGACTAGTCGTTTAAGAACGTCCCCAATGACTACACTCAAAAACGGCGCCCGTCGGCGATGTTGCCGGCGGGCGCCGTTGTCTTGAAGACGAAATAGTCCGTTTTCCTCCGTCCCCAAGGGATCATTACAGTGAGTCGATAAAGCGCTGCTGGGCGGCGCGGCCGGCTTCGTCCCACTTAAAGACGCCGGCGTTGTCGAGCACGTGGCCAAACACTACGCCGACCTCCTCGTGCAGGATGTCGATGGCGTTGTCCGCCGTAAGCTCGTCGGCGCGGCGGGCATAGACGTCCTCGGCCCACGCGGCATGGCTGCGGCAAAGGTCGTCGCCCTCGAGCGCTGCGGCAAGGTCGTAGCTGGTATCGGCTTTGGCTGCCAGCAGGTGCTCGCGGACAGCGCCGAGCTCGGGAACCAGGCGCGGCGGAAGAATAGCCAGGCCCATAACCTCGATCAGGCCGATGTTCTCCTTCTTAATGTGGTGATACTCGGCATGCGGGTGGAAAACGCCCAGCGGATGCTCGTCGGTCGTGATATTGCAGCGAAGCGCCAGGTAGGCCTCGTAAATCTCGCCGCCGGCGTTGCCGCGGGAGTCGACGCGGCGGATGACGGGCGTCACGGTGTTGTGCGCTACGCCGTCGGCCGTGTGCGCGATAACGCCCGCAGACTCGTCGGTCCACTCGCGCCAGGCGAGGATAATCTTCTCGGCAGCGTCGAGCAGCTGAGCGCGGTCATGCGAGCGCAGGCGCAGCACCGAGAGCGGCCACTGCAGCACAGTGCCGGTGACCTGGTCAAAACCGGGCATGCTAAACTGCGAGACCTCGGCGGCATGCATCATGGGGAACTCGTGCGCGCCGCCCTGGAAGTGGTCGTGCGACAGAATCGAGCCGCCCACGATAGGCAGGTCGGCGTTGGAGCCGATGAAGTAATGCGGGAACAGGTCCACAAAGTCGAGCAGGCAGGTCAAGCCCTTGCGGTCGACGTGCATCGGACGATGCTCGGAGCTCATGGCAATGCAGTGCTCGTTAAAGTAGGCGTACGGGCTGTACTGGAAGCCCCAGCGCTCGCCATTAAGCTGAATGGGAATAACGCGTAGGTTCTGGCGAGCGGGGTGGGCGCCGCCGTCGGCTGCGGCGGAGCGTCCCGGGTAGCCCTCGTTTTCGATGCACAGCTGGCAGGCGGGGTACTTTTCGCCCGTGTTCTTTGCGGCGCCGGCGGCAGCGATATCGCGTGGGTCCTTCTCGGGCTTGGACAGGTTGATGGTGATCTCCAGGTCACCCCAGTTGGTGGGGGTGCTCCATTTGATGTTGCGCGCGATGGCGGCACGGCGCACGTAGCCGGCGTCGCAGCACAGGCCGTAGAACCAGTCGGTTGCGGCGCGGGGCTCGTTGACGCCCATACGTCCGTTGAACTCCTCGTTTACAACCGAAGGCCTTGGCATGAGCGCACCCATGATGCGCATGGCGATGCGGTCGCGGCCTGACGCCGTGTCCTCGGCGGCACCGTTGGTAACGGCGGCCTCGGAAAGCGCGGCAAGCGTGCCCTCCAGGTCAAAGTCGGGGAGTGTATCGGGGTGCAAGAGCGAAATCTTCTCGGTCTTGAGTGCCCAAGCCATGTCGAGTGCGGGGCCCGTGGCGCCGATGCACTCCAAAATGGTGTTGTATGCCCAGATCCGGTCGTCCTGGCCGATCATCGATCGGTGGATGGCGTACTCGATCAGGTTCTGCGCGGCCTCTCGCACGTCAGTCATTACAGCCATGCCGCGTAAGCCCCCTTGTCAGAGATGGCGTAGTGACGGGCAGAGCCCTCGCCCAGCCAGCCGTTCATCTTGGCAATGAAGGTGTCGACCAGATCGAGCGGCACGAAGGCCTGGATGGTACCGCCAAAGCCGCCGCCGTGGATACGAACGGCGCCACGGCCGTCGAGCACATGCTCGGCAAGAGCAAGCGCGTACATGGAAGGCTGCTCGGCACCCAGTTTGGCAACAACATTCTGCAGGTACATGGCGGAGCTGGCGCCGGACTCACGCGTCAGGACCAGGAACTGGTCAATGTCGCCGGCGTTCAGGGCCGCCCAGCGCTTATCGACCAGGCCGTTCTCGTACCAGTAATGAACGGCGCGCAGGCAGGCGCGGTCGCCCAGCTTGGCGCGCAGCTCGGGGAGCTTGGCGTCAAAGTCCGCCACGTTTACCTCGCACAGGCGTGCCTTGCCAAACTCGGCGGCGACGTCCTGCATCTCGCGCGGAACAGCGGCGTAGTCGTCGGTGGCTGCCACATGGTCGGCGCCGACCTTGACGAGCACGAGCGCATAGCCGTGATCCTCAAAGTTGAGTTCGAGCTTCTGGGTCTTAGGCTGAGCCTGGTCCTCAAAGTCCATGTAGGCGAGGCCGCCCAGGCACACGGCAGCTTGGTCCATCAGACCGCAGGGCTTGCCGTAGTAGTTGTTCTCGGTGCGCTGGCTCATCTGGGCGAGTGCGACGGGTTCAATGGCGGGCGCGCCCCAGAGCGTCTCCATGGCGCGGCCGTAAGCCGCCTCGACAGCGGCGGAGCTAGAAAGGCCGCCACCCGAGGGGACGGAGCAGGTAAAGGCAAAGTCGAAGCCCTGGGGCTCAACGCCGAGACCTGCGACCTCGTGGGCCATACCGCGCACGAGGCTTGCGGACGTGCCCTTCTCGGACTCTTGAATATCCAGCGTGTCGAGCGTGATCTCAAACGTAGGATAACCCTCGTCGGCGACGCGAACCTTGTTGGAATCGGTCGCCACGGCAATGCCGTCAACGGCGACATCGAGCGAGCCGGCGATAACGTGGCCACCCTCGTGGTCGGTGTGGTTGCCGCTGATCTCGGAGCGGCCGGGCGCGTGCACATAGAGAACCTGGCGGTCGCCGATGGGGCCAAACTCCTCCTCAAACAGCTTGGTGAGCGTGGCGAGTGTCTTTTCGTCGGGGGTGGTCATGGGAGTCCTTTCCTTGGCGCGCACGGGTGAGTTTTGCGTCGTTATGAGTACGTTAACAACTTGAAGCGGCATGAACCAAGTGTCCACGATACCGCACGTTACGGGCTATGTTAACGTACTCATAACACATCGCTTGTCACTTTTTGAGAATCTGGTAATCGGTAGAAATACAGCCGTGAACGGTACTGTCGTATGGACTTATAAAGCAGAAAAGATGCAGATAGAAAAAGTAGAGTACGTTAACATGCGTCCGACGATAGCGGGCCTCGGTGCAGGGCGTGTTTCTGCCCAGGCCGGCATTCACGCTATTCAGATCTCGCAAGGGTGAAGGTGATCCTGTGGCAAGGCGCCCGTCCAACGATACAGGTACGCGTCCGGTCTCCATGGCCGACGTCGCCCGCGCTGCTGGCGTTTCGCAGCAGACGGTTTCGCGCGTCGCCAACGGTTTGCCTAACGTCAACGAGCAGACGCGCCAGCGCGTGCAGGCCGCTATGCAAGAGCTCGGCTTTCGTCCGAGTTATGCCGGTCGCTCGCTGCGCGACGGCCGTTACCATTCGGTCGGCCTGTGCGTCAACGATGTCACCAAGTTTGGCAACCTCTCAATGATCGACGGCATCGCCAGCGCTGCTCGCGAGCATAATTGCGCCATCACGCTGGTCGAGATGTCCAAGACCGAGGAGTTTTCGCTTGCCGAGGCCACGCGTCGTATGGCCGCGCTGCCCGTGGACGGCATCATTATCGGCATGAGTCGCATGGCACCCGATTTTGAGACGTTTGATCCGTTGCCGGGCATTGGCACGGTCATCGTTACCATGTACGCGCATCCGCGCGTGACCACAGTCGATTCCGACCATTACGGCTGCTCGCTATTGCTTATGGATCACCTGTTTGAGCTGGGACACGATCAGATTCGCTATATTGGCGGCCCGTCGTTCTCGGTCGACGAGCGGTTTCGTCGCGCCGGTTGGCAGGATGCACTCGAGCGTAAGCACATTAAGCCGCAGGCGCCGCTCGAGGGCGATTGGTCTGCCAACAGCGGATACGAAGCCGGCAGATATCTGGCCGAGCACGACCGCACCATGACGGCGATTTACGCGGCAAACGACCAAATGGCAAACGGTGCCATCGCCGCGCTGCGCGATAGCGGCTTGCGCGTGCCCGAGGACGTGAGCGTGGTGGGCGTCGATGATTCGCTCGATGATTTTGTAGCACACAACGAGCTCACGACCGTTCGATTCGACTTGCATCAGCGTGGGCGCGAGGTGTTTGAGCATGCGGTTCCCGAGGCGGGTACGGTGGGCAAAACCGTTGCCATTCGTATTCCCGGCCAGCTCATCATTCGACATAGCACGGCGATACCGCGCTCATAGTTTGTGCTGGTAAACGGCGATTTATCGCATTTTAATAACAATCGGTAAGGATGCCGGCAGATAGCTGTTGGGATGCAGCCGAGTGCTATGATAGACGGGCTCTTTTGTCTATCTAGGAGGCTTTGCCTGATGGAGATCACCAAGGATATCCGCTACGTTGGCGTCGACGATCACGACATTGACCTGTTCGAGGGCCAGTACGATGTGTCCGAGAACGGTATGGCATACAACAGCTACGTTATCTTGGGCGAAAAGATCGCTGTCGCCGATTCAGTCGATGGCGGGTTTGTCGACGAATGGCTCGGTAACCTCGAGGCTGTACTCGACGGTCGCACGCCCGACTACCTGGTCATCCATCACATGGAGCCCGATCACTCCGCCGGCATCGCCGCCTTTATGGAGCGCTATCCCCAGGCACAGATTGTGGCAAGCATGGGCGCCTTCCGCATGATGGTTAACTACTTTGGCACCGACTACCCCGAGCGCAAGATGGTCGTCAAAGAGGGCGACGTGCTCGATCTGGGCGGTCACAGCCTAACGTTTGTCGGCGCCCCCAACGTTCACTGGCCCGAGGTGATCTTCTCCTACGAGTCTACCGACAAGGTGCTCTTTAGTGCCGACGGCTTTGGCAAGTTTGGCGCTAACGACATCGAGGATCCCGAGGGTTGGGCTTGCGAGGCTCGCCGCTACTACTTTGGCATCGTTGGTAAGTTCGGCAAGTTCGTGCAGGCCGTGCTCAAGAAGGCCGCTGATCTGGACATCCAGATCATCTGCCCGCTCCACGGCCCCGTGCTGACCGAGAACCTGGGCTACTACCTCGACACCTACAACACCTGGTCGAGCTATCAGCCCGAGGACGAGGGCATCACCATTGCCTACGCGAGCGTCTACGGCCATCTGAAGGCTGCCGTTGAGGAGCTTGCATCTGCGCTTGAGGCTCGCGGCCAGAAGGTTTCCGTCTTTGACCTGGCTCGCGACGACATGGCCGAGGCCGTTGAGGACGCGTTCCGCTATGACCGTCTGGTGCTCGCCTCCATCACCTATCAGGGCGAGATCTTCCCGTTTATGAGCACCTTCATCCACACGCTCGCCGAGCATGCCTACCAGAACCGCACCGTGGCGCTCGTCGAGGCCGGTTCCTGGGCACCTGCCGCCGCTAAGGTTATGACCAAGGAGCTCGAGGGTATGAAAGACATCACGCTGACGCAGAATAAGGTGACCGTCCTGGGTTCGCTCAACGACGCCTCGCGCGCTCAGATCGAGGTTCTCGCCGACGAGCTGTCCAAGTAGCGACACATTCACTTCTGATGCTCAACCACCACAAAGGAGACCTTTGTGGTGGTTTTTGTTTAAGCGCCGGCGATGACGAGATTTGGGCGGGTGTCGTCGGCGATCTCGGCGATTGAGATGGCGACGGCGTGATCGGGGTCACGGTCCATTACGATGGCGTTGACGTCGGTCAGCTCGGCAAAGCGGTACATGCCACGTCCGTTGACCTTACTGGCGTCCATGAGGGCGACACTTTGACGAGCGGCACCGACCATAGCCGCTTTGGTCTCGGCCATCTGCGGAAAGTCGGTCGTAAAGCCGCAGCCGGGAACAAAAGCGCCAGGGCACATGACGGCAAGATCGGCGTGGACCATTTGGAGCGCCTGCATGGTAAGTGGGCCGTGCAGATAGCGATGGCCTTTGCGCAGTGCCCCGCCCAGCATGACGACATCGACTAAGGGCATGCTCTCGTCGATGTAATCGGCAATGGTAATGTCGGCCGTGATGACGGTGATGCCATCGCGCTGGTCGAGGAGCCGGACGAACTCGAGCGCTGTGGTGCCCGAGTCGACGAGCAGAGTGTCACCATTGCCGACGAGTTCAATGGCGCTTTGCGCGATGGCCTGCTTGGCGGCGACGTTGACATTGATGCGGCGATCCTGCGTGGAAACGGTCAGGCGTTTGTGGAGCGATACGGCACCGCCATGCGTGCGGCGCAGCTTGCCTGCTTCGGCGAGCGCGTCCAGGTCGGCTCGGGCGGTGACGGAGGACACGCCAAAGGTCTGGGCGATTTCTGCTACCTGCACCGAGGCATTATGATCGAGCATCTCCATGATGGCGGAACGACGCTCGTCGGCGAAAGCTCGGGTTGTTGCGTGGGCCATATCTGCTCCATCATCGTCTGAAATTTGCAGGAATTGTGTTGACTCTATTTTCGTTCATTTTCTTTTTGAGTAAGAAAATACCTTTCGATTACTTATCTTTTCTATAAAAGAAAGACGATCAAGGCTCAAAACTCAATATCGAACACGCGCGCTCGGGTTCGATCCCTTCCGTTTGCTTTTCAAAAATGAAGGTTGAACCTCGCGCGATGACAATATCTCGCACGTGCAAAGCCGCTGAATTTCATACAATGAGCGCAGCAAAACGCAAGGTAAAACGCCTTGTGAACAACTACGCCCGATGTCCAGATGCGGGCGAGGGAGAGGAGCAAACGCTCATGGCACTTGTTACCACCGAAAAGATGCTCAAGGACGCTCAGGCCGGCCACTACGCCGTCGGCGCGTTCAACGTCGAGAACCTCGAGTTTGTTATGGCCGTTCTGGCCGCTGCCGAGGAGACCAAGTCCCCCGTCATCATGCAGACCACCCCGGGCACCATCAAGACCGCTGGTCTGGACTACTTCTACGGCATGGTCAAGGCTGCCGCCGAGCGCGCTTCCGTGCCCGTCGCTCTGCACCTCGATCACGGCGATGGCTATGACCGCTGCATGCAGGCTTTCCGCACGGGCTACACCTCCGTTATGATTGACGGCTCGCACGAGTCCTTCGAGGACAACATCGCCCTGACCAAGTCCGTCGCCGATGCTGGCCGCGCCATGGGCGTGCCCGTCGAGGCTGAGCTCGGCAAGGTCGGCGGCAAGGAGGACGACGGTCCCGCGGTTGAGGGCGAGAGCCCCTACACCGATCCTGCCGAGGCCAAGGAGTTCGTCGAGCGCACTGGCTGCACCTCCCTCGCTATTGGCGTTGGCACCAGCCACGGCGTGTACACGAGCGATCCGCACATCGAGCAGTCCGTGGTCAAGGCCATCCGCGACGCCGTCGACGTGCCGCTGGTCCTGCACGGCACCTCCGGTGTGCCCGATGAGCAGGTTGCCGAGGCCGTGAAGAACGGCATCTGCAAGGTTAACTACGCTACCGAGCTGCGTCAGGCCTTCACCAAGGGCTTCATGGCCTACATGGCCGAGAACCCCGCCTGCTTCGATCCCAAGAAGCCGGCCAAGGAGGGCATGCGCGAGATCACCGAGCTGGTTAAGATCCGCATGACCAACCTCAACTCTGTGGGCAAGGCAGAGTAACAGCAAGGGTACTCCGACTCGCTACATATCCCGGGGAGGGACGGGGGCTTAGTTCCCCAATCGTCCTCGGGCATGCAAAAAGCCTCGCTGCGCACTTCGTGCGGCGAGGCTTTTTGCCCCCTGCGGAAAGATTGGGGAACTAAGCCCTCGTCCCTCCCAGGTTGACCTACTCGAGGTCGTCGCCCTTGTGGCGTTAGGGCGGAAAATAATAAGAAGCCTTCGCGCTGCGGAATGATTTTGGAAACTAAGTACGGGGACCCGCCCAAGCCGTTCTGCTCAATCGCCCTTGTGGTGTTGGGGCTGAAAGGGTGGGACGCGTGGGTTATTTGGTTGTTAGGGTTAGTAGGTCGTTGGGGGTTTTGAGGTTGTAGGTGGCGTTTGGGATGTCTTGGTGTGATCCCCATGCCGCTCTGGCAAAACTGACCCCTGCCGAAGTTGCGCATTGTTCGTCGTAGACGGTGTCGCCAACGTAGACGACGTTGCCAGGATTCGCGCCCGTACGCCGGAGATATTCGAGCATGGGTGCGGGTGCGGGTTTATGTTCGGTTGTGTCTTCGACAAGGATGATGTGCTCAAAATACTTATCGAAACCAAGGGGTGCAATTTCTTTTGTGTATTCGTCGCGCGCACGTGAGGAGACGATGCCAAGTTTGCAGCCGCTATCGGCGAGTGTTGCGATGACTTCAAGCAAACCTGGAAACACGCTGATGGTGCTTTTAAAGCTGGCGGCAACTTGGCACCAGCGATCCAACGTTGCCTGCGAGTAGATTCCAAGTTTCTCAAGGGCATCCTTGCCGGGTATGCCGAGGGCAAATTCAAGCTCGTGTCGGGGGAGCGTTTTGCCGGTCTCTTCTTGGACAATCTGGACAAGCGATGATAGAACGCTTTCTTCTGTATCTGCCAATGTCCCATCAACGTCAAATACGATATGGTCAAAGTGCTTCATATGATTGCTCCTCTCTGTTGTTTGCCTGCAAGTTTGATGCGGTGACAGAAGAAAGGCTAGCGGGATTTCTGCCTGGTGCTATCGAGATTCTGCCTCGCTGCTCGATAGCTCGAAGGAGTGCATCCCATTTGTTCTTTAAATACCTGGCCAAGATGGCTTGCTGTCGCAAAGCCGCATTGGCGCGCGACTGTCTGGACCGTTCGCGTGGTGTGTGTCAAAAGTTCGCAAGCACGGTTTACGCGGTATGCGCGCAGATATGCCGCCGGGGTCGTTCCTGCGCAAGCTTCGATAATGCGGTAACACTCTCTTTCGCTTACGCCGGCTGCAGATGCCATCTGGGGCACATCTATAGCGGCTGCATAGTTCGCGCGGATATAGTCCAGGATTGCCTTGAACTGTACGTCGCGGTTGGTCATCCAAGAGGCGTTGTCGGAGGAAAAGAGCGGTTCGGCCTTGGCGTAAATCTGAATCCAGAGCTCTGACAAGCTATTCCGAAGCGCCATCTCGTTCTGCGGCCGTTGAAGGTCGTGGTTAAAGGAACTCTTTAGCAAATCGATAAAGGGCATATCGTCGGGGTTGGTGGGCGACCATTTGAGCACATCGACGCCTCGACATTGCAGTAAAGGATTGATATAGCGCTTTTGAAGGCGTCCCGCGGGATCGCCGAGCATCGACGGCTGAAAGATATGCAACATTTGAATGGCTGGTGCCGAATTGGGTGATTGCAGCGTGCTGTGCAAAACGCCGCCGTTGATAAAGCCGGCGGACCCTTCCTCAAAGCGTACGTGCTCATGAGCCGCGCGCGTTCGATAGTCAATCGCTCCCTGCTCCATGTAGAAAAGCTCAACTTCGGAATGCCAGTGCCAGGGGACGGAATTGCCCGGATAGCGAGCGAATTCTGCGCGTTCGGCAATATAGGGCCAGTCATCGGCGGTCTCGGGAAACGCTTCCTCGCGTCCTCCGCGGTGCAATTCTATGTGATCCATGTTTCGCATGGCATCAGTATAAAGCGCGATGGGCTTAGATTGCTCTTGCCTGTTCGGGGAACGCCTTGTTTAGGGATGCTTGGAGCTTTTCGAACGATGCTCGCAAGTTGAGGTTCTGGTCGGTTGAGCGTTTTGCTTTTGTGGTGGGGGAGTCGAGGAGGCCATTTCTCTGTGTCGGGGGGAAGGAGAAAAGGTCTGCATGTGTTAGGGATGGCTGCTGTGTTGCGTCATTGGAAGAATGCATGCTTATGCGGCCTCCTCGATGTCCACCAAAAGGTTGCGCACAGGGTGTGCTGCTAGGTCCCGTGCGTTGGCAGTATTATGCAGCGGACCGTTCAAAGAAGCGCTAAAGAAAGGCTTAACCTGGTTTGGTGTTACGATGAAACCGCAGGTCAAGGCTATTGAGTAACACTCTTGAAAGGTTTTGGGCTTAAGGGCTTTCTAAGGTTTGTGACGTGGATGTGGCTCGCCTGTGTGGGGCGTGTGAATGCTCGCTGTTAGCGCTGCGGCTCTGCAGCCCGTACCTGCTCGATGACCTTTTCCATCGTGGCGTCGATGCGGTCTTTTTTGAGCTCGCATTCCCAGATGGTTATGGGTGTCCAGCCCATTTGAGTGAGTGCCGCCACGGCAGCGCGGTCGCGCTCGACGTTGCGACGGAACTTTGCCTCCCAAAAATCAACATTGCGCTTGGGCTGGCTCGGGTTGCACTTGGGGCAGCGGTGCCAAAAGCAGCCGTTGACGAAGATGGCGATCTTGCGGCCGGGGAAGGCGATGTCGGGCTTGCCGGGTACCTTCCATTCCAAACGATAGCCCGTAAGGCCCGCGGCCCGTAGGCGCTGACGTACGAGCAGCTCGGGCTTGGTGTTGGCGCGCTTGTTGCCCTTCATGGACTTTTTGATGGCGGCGCGCCGGCGGACCAGTTCGCGCTCGTCAGCGGAGAGGTCCGAGGTATCGATGCCGTCCAGCAGGCCGGGCTTGGGGCGCTTTTTGCTGCGGCGCTTAGGTTTGCGCCTGGGTTTGGCGGCTGTGTTGGGCGCGGCGTCATCGGCGGCGCTTGCCTCAAGCCGGTCTTCCTTCAGCTCAATCAGGGCATCAATGAGCCCCTTGTCGGCGGGCATCCACTCAACGGTGGCAAGCGAGGTGCGCGGAATCCAGCGGATATCGAGCTGGCGGTCGTGCTTCTGAGGCTCATCGGATTCATCGGCGAGCGAGCAGTAGTAGCACTCCATGGAGAGATGAAAATCGGGGTAGTCATACTCAACGGTGTAGAAATCGCGCAGGTTGGTGACTTTTACCTGCAACTCTTCCATAAGCTCGCGGCGTACGGCGTCCTCGGGCGACTCGCCGCGCATGAGCTTACCACCCGGGAACTCCCAAAGTCCTTGCATGTCGCCGTAGCCGCGCTGCACGGCCAGCAGCTCGTCGGATCCTTCCTTGCGAATGATCCCGGCGGCAACATGAACAGTCTTCAACAGGAGTCCTCTCTCAACATCAACACGTGACAGGCTAGCTACCCGTACCTTACACAACGGTAAGGCAAGCGTAAGTCATATCGATGGTAGCCGACTCGGCTTCTTGCGACTATAGATGCCGTAGACTAATCGCAAGAAAGGACTCGGTATGCAAACCACGCACATGGCGACCCCGGTACTGGAGGTCGCGCATCTCGAAAAGGTATATGGAGCGCTGGGCAACGTGACCCGCGCGCTCAACGACGTCAGCTTTACCGTCAACCGCGGCGAATTTGTTGGCATCATGGGCGCTTCGGGCTCGGGCAAGTCGACGTTGCTCAACTGCGTGTCGACCATCGATAGCGCCACAAGTGGCACGATCCGCATCAACGGCCAGGACGTGACGCGCATGAAGCAGGCCAAGCTCTCGCAGTTCCGCCGCGAGGAACTGGGCTTTATCTTCCAGGACTCCAACCTGCTCGATACGCTCACGGCGCGCGAGAACATCGCCCTGCCGCTCACCATCGCCCGCACAAACTCGGCAGAGATCTCGACCCGCGTGCAGGATGTGGCAGCGCGCCTGTCCATCAGTCAGGTGCTCGACAAGTATCCCTATCAGATGTCCGGCGGTCAGCAGCAGCGCGTTGCCGCGGCTCGCGCGCTCGTCACCGATCCCACCATGATCATGGCCGACGAGCCCACCGGCGCCCTCGATTCCAAGAGCGCTCGCCTGCTGCTCGAGAGCCTGGAGGCCCTCAATCGCCGCCTACGCGCTACCGTGCTCATGGTCACGCACGACAGCTTTGCCGCCAGCTACACGAGTCGTGTACTGTTTATTCGCGACGGCAAAATCTTCACCGAGTTGCGCCGCGGCGACACCGACCGCCGAGAGTTTTTCGACCGCATTATGGAGGTCGTTGCCATGATGGGCGGTGAGGGCTCCGATGCTCTGTAAACTCGCTTGGGGCAACGTCCGCCGCGCCGGCCGCGACTATCTCGTCTACCTTTTGACGCTCACCCTGGGCGTCACGGTCTTCTATGCCTTTAACACCATCTCGATGCAGGTTGACATCGCCGGAATCGATGAAAAGGGCTTGGCGCAGGTTATGGGCAGCATGCTCGGCTACCTGACGTACTTTTTGGCCGGTGTCATGGCCTTTTTGATGGTGTATGCCAATAACTTCATCATGAAACGCCGCAAGAAGGAGTTTGGCCTGTACCAGGTGCTCGGCATGGGGCGCGGGCGCGTCGCCACGATCATGGCGCTCGAGACCGTGATAGTATCGGTCGTGGCCTTTGTTGCCGGCATTGTGCTGGGCGTGGGGCTCTCCCAGCTCATGACGTTCTTTACGGCCTCGCTCTTTAAGACGCAGATTGCCAATTTCCACTTTTTCTTCTCGGCGCATGCGTTCAACCTGACCCTTGCCTGCATGCTCGTGATGTTTGTGCTCACGCTACTGCTGAACCTTCGCGCCGTGCGTCGTACCAAACTCATCGAGCTTATGGGTGCCGAGCGTCGCAACGAGAGCATCAAGACACGCAACCCCTGGATCGCGATTGCCATCTTTGCCGTGGGCGTGGTGCTTGTGGGCGTGGCCTATTACCGTCTGCTACGTGATGGGTTCCCGCTAACCGCGACGGACAGCAAGCTGCAAGAGGCTATGAACCAGTTTGGCATTACGACCGCTATGGTTACAGTGGGCACCTTTGCCCTGTTCTGGGGACTCTCGGGCATGCTTATCAAGCTGTTGCAGAGCCTGCGCGGCGTGTATTGGCGCGGACTTAACATGTTTACCGTGCGCCAGCTTGCGGCCAAGGTCAACACGGTGTGCTTTTCGATGGGCGTCATCGCGATGATTCTGTTTTTGGCCATTACCTCGGTGACGTGCGGTATGTCTATTGCCAATGTGATGAACGAAAACCTGGAGCGCTATAACCCTGTTGACGTGTCTCAGACGTATGTCTATTACACGCCCGAAACGCTCGACTACTACAAGGAGTATGTCAATCCGTCTGAGGCCGATCGCATGGTGCTGGCCGATGCAACGGTCGATTTGTACGCTGCATGGCATGGCGAGCGCAAGTCGGCGGACAACAACGACGAGACCGGCAAAAAGGTCAATATCGCCGATGTTGCCGGTGAGCATGTGCAGATCGATTCGTATCTGAGTTACCCGCTTGGCGGCTCGGGCCCCTCGGTGGTGGCGGGCGAGATGTGCAAGGCCATGGGCGAAAAGCTTCCCAAGGCGCTCGAGGGAAGCAACGCCGATGCGATGGGTCTGTATGTGACGCCGGCGAGCCAGTACAACAAACTGCGCCAGATGATGGGCGAGGAGCCGGTGAGCATTGGCCGCGACCAGTATTTGCTCACGTGTGATATGGGCGGTGAGCTGGGCGACCTGTACACCAAATACATGGCCGGCGGCCATACCCTCACCTTGGGCGGGCATGAGCTCAAGCCCGCAACCGATAAGTCGGACGAGGACACGGCGGCCATCGCCAACTCGGCGATGGGCAGCAATCCCGGTACCGTGGTCGTAGCCGATGAACTGCTGTCCCAGCTTAATCTGCAGCCGTATTCCAGTAATCTGCTCGTTAATTACAAACAGGGTATGGATACGACCGAGGCAGACGAGAGCATTAAATACACCTTGCTCGATAATCTGCTCGTTGACGGCAAGGAGCCGGGGTCGTGGGGAGTCTTCATCACGCGTTCCGAGATGTACACGCAAGCAGCGCAGATGAACGGCATGATTAGCTATCTGGCCATCTACATTGGCTTTGTACTGGTCGTTGCGTGCGCGGCAATCCTATCGATCCAGCAGCTCTCCAATGTGGCCGACGGCAGCCGCAGCTATCGTGTGCTGGCACAGATCGGCTGTGACGACCGCCAGATTCGTCATTCGGTGATGGCGCAGCAAGCGGTATTCTTCCTGTTCCCGCTGGCAGTGGGCTTGGCGCACTCCTTTGTGGCGCTCAAGGTGATCATCGAGCTGGTGAGCGTATTCGGCGATATAAGCATCGCCGGCACCGTGGGCCTCACCTGCGCGATTTTCCTGGCGGCCTATGGTGGCTACTTCCTGGTAACGTACCTCATGAGCGCCGGCATGGTACAAGCTGCCATCGCCACCCGCTACAGCGAGTAGCAGACGGGTAAAACCATCGCAAAGCCACTGCGAACAGCCGCCGCGAACGGGGTTCGGACCCCTTTCGCGGCGGTTTTTTGCCTTTCTGGTGCGCCTCAGATGCAAGTGAGTAGACTTTCTTGGATTTGCCGAGCACACCGCGACAAGTGCCCAATAAAACCGCAGGTCAGGGCTGTGTCGATTTGGGGCGTGCTCGGCCTTCTGCAAAAAGCCTACTCACTTGGTTTTCGCTGTTAGAAGGCCGTCGCGAGGGAAAGCAGTTCCCTCGCGACGGCCTTCACGTTTGCCCAGATAAAACCTGCCAAAATAAACCTGTCCCTTTTTGGTAGGTTATCGCTTCCAGAAGTGGAGGATCAGCGTCGTGCGGTTTTGCTGCTCGGTTTTGACCAGGATGTTGTGGATGTGGGTCTTGACGGTGCCCACGGCAAGGAATAGCTCGTCGGCGATCTCTTGGTTCGATTTGCCCAGCACAACCAGGCGCATGACTTCGGTCTCGCGGTTGGAGAGCTTGTAGGCGTTGCGGTAGAAGGGCATCTGCTCTTCGATGTGTCGATCAAGATCGCTGACGTTCTTTTCCTCGGGTGCCTCCCGCATGCGAATCGAAAGCACGTGATAGGCATAGATAATCAGCAGAATCGCAAAGTAGCACGCAAAGATGTTCTCGCTAAAGTTGCGCTCGGATAGGTACAGCTGCAGCCAGGAGGGTGCCAGGCTCATGGGAACAACAAGGATGTTGTAGAAATCCTCGGCAACGATGCAACCGACCAGAATGGCGCCGATAATGAGGTGCTTTCGTTGATTGTTGACGCGCGCCTTAAGCTCGACCTGCGTGCTTTTATGCGCCGTCCAAAAGATATAGAGCCCCACAAATACAAGGAATGCCTGACGTATCGTGTAGTAGAGCCATTGATGCATGGGGCCGTAGGGGACAGCGACAATGATCAGCAGCTCGCTCAGGAAGAACGTTGCGACGGGAATAACAAACTGCTTTTTTGAATGTTTGTCGAGCAAGTCCATGGCAATGAGCCAGATAAAAGCTTGTGAAGCGGTCGCCACAAGGGTCCGCAACACAGGCATGGTAATTGAGTAATAGTCGCTGGCCGGAAAACTCTGGTTTTGCAGCGTGTATTCGAAAAAGAAAATCTCGGTCATCTCGATGGCATAGCAGATAAATACGCCGCTGCCATAGATAAAGAACCGTCGACGAGACGAGGCATAGGCGGCAAGCGAAAGCACTGCCGTCACAATACAAATCAGGAGTATCGCTAGGGTATAGAAGAACATCAGAGTGTTCATCTGCCACCGTCCCATCTCATTTCGTCTATGGCCGAGCCCTGTATATCTTGCGGGATATAGACGCCTCAACCCATCGTTTCATTGCGGATTAGGCGCCGAGTTACAGCATAGCGATATACCGTTCGCGGTTCCAGATAGTAAACCCCCTGCAAGCTCGCTACCTGCGGGTTTATATTGGTTTAGAGGGGGTGTAACTCCGTGAACGGTCTTTAATCCCGAATAAACTAGGTAAAAATTGCATACGGGTGAATGATGGTCTTGTCAACACGAGGCGTGATGTTCGAGCGTCTCATAGTAATAGTCGGCAAGACCGGCGGAAAGGAAATCGACATGGCACTGCCTAAGGATTTCATCGACACCAACGACTTCACCAAAGAGCAGATCCTGGCTATCGAGGATCTTGGCCTGGCAATGAAGAAGGCCATCAAGGTTGACGGTTATTATCCGCACCTGCTCCGCAACAAGAGCCTTGGCATGATCTTCCAGCAGGTCTCCACCCGCACCCGTCTTTCCTTCGAGACCGCTATGACCGACCTTGGCGGCCATGCTCAGTTCTATGGCCCTGGCACCATCCAGCTCGGCGGTCACGAGTCCCTGGGCGACACCGCTCGCGTTATGGGCTCGCTGCTCGACATCATGATGGCTCGCGTTGACCGTCACAAGGACGTCGTCGGCCTCGCCGAGGGCTCCGCTGTGCCCGTCATCAATGGCATGTCCGAGTTCAACCATCCCACGCAGGAGATGGGCGACCTCATGACCATGCTCGAGAACCTCCCCGAGGGCAAGAAGATCGAGGACTGCACCCTGGCCTTCATCGGCGACGCCACCCAGGTCTGCGTCTCCCTCATGTTCATCGCCTCCAAGGTCGGCATGAAGTTTGTCCAGTTTGGACCTAAGGGCCACCAGATCCCCGACGGCGGCCTGCACGTTGGCACCGTCGAGGAGCGCGCCGAGTTCGGCAAGCAGATGATGGCCATCGCCGAGGAGAACTGCAAGGTCTCCGGCGGCTCTGTCGTCATCTCCGACGACATCGAGTGCATCAAGGGCGCCGACTTCATCTACACCGACGTGTGGTATGGCCTGTACGACGAGGAGGTCTCGGGCGAGAACTACATGGACGTGTTCTATCCCAAGTATCAGGTCACCATGGACATGATGAACTTTGCCGGCCCCAACTCCAAGTTCATGCACTGCCTGCCGGCCACCCGCAACGAGGAGGTCGTCGACGAAGTCATGGACGATCCCGAGCGCTCCCTGTGCTGGGTCGAGGCCGAGAACCGCAAGCACTCCATCCGTGCTCTCCTTGCCGCCCTGGGCAAGCGCACCCCGCTCAACGACGAGGGTGTCGAGTACTCCGCCAAGGCTGAGCTCCACGCCGCTCTCGAGGCTCTCGAGCAGCTCTAAGCCTCAAGGCTTCTAAAAGCACGTTTGCGGGCGGCGGATGCTCGTCTCCTGTCGCCCGCTCACCGAGGCCCAAGCAATTGCCTTAATACCTTAGGGCCTCGGATCTGTCCAAGACTGAGCGAAGGAGCTCATCATGAGCGACGGAAAGAAAAAGCTTTCCTTCTTGACGGTCATTTCGACCATCATCTGCGTCGTCTTCGTTTGCGAGGCCGCCGCTCCTGCTGCTGCCATTGGCAACCAGCAGTTCTTCTGGTGGATCTTCCTGATCCTGACCTTCCTGCTTCCCTACGGCATGGTTGTCGCCGAGCTCGGTACCACCTATGACGGCGAGGGCGGCATTTACGACTGGGTACGCGATGGCCTGGGCGACAAATGGGGCGCCCGCATCTCGTACTACTACTGGGTCAACTACCCGCTGTGGATCGCCTCGCTGGCTACCATGTTCCCCGACATTTTGGGCATGGTCTTTGGCGTCGAGTTCAACTTGATCGCCAAGATGGGTATCGATCTTGCCTTTGTGTGGATCGTCTACCTCATGGGCCGCTCCAAGGCGGCCGACTCCGAGTGGGTCCTTAACGGTGGCGCCATCATCAAGGTCGCCGTCGCCGTTATCGTTGGCGCTTTGGGCATTTGGTATGCCATGGAGAACGGTTTTGCGAACGACATGTCCGCTGCCACCTTCCTGCCCGAGCTCACCAACACCAACGCTCTCGGCTACCTGTCGATCATCATCTTTAACTTCATGGGCTTCGAGGTCATCTGCACTATGACCGACGACATGGCCGATCCCGCTCGCGATATCCCCAAGGCTATCATCGTCGGTGGCCTGTCCATCGCCGTGATCTACCTGTTCGCTGGCTTTGGCATCGGCGCTGCTGTGCCGGCCGATTCCATCGACCCCGACTATGGCATGATTGTCGCAGTCCAGACCATGGTGGGCGACTCCATGATCTTCAGGGTCATCTGCATCGCCTTCCTGATCACCCTGTTCGCCAACATGGCCGCCTGGTCCTTCGGCGTCAACTCCGTCGCCCGCTACGCTGCCGAGCACGGCAACATGCCCAAGGTCTTCGCCTCGATGATTTCGGATGATGACATGCCCAACGGCGCCAACCTGGTCAACGCCGTCGTTGCCTCCCTGGTGCTGTGCCTGCAGCTCGTTCCCATCGACGCCATCTCCAACGGCGTCTTCTGGATGCTCTTCGGCACCTCCGTCGTCTTCCTGCTGCTGACCTACATCCCGATGTTCCCGGCGTTCCTCAACCTTCGCAAGAACGACCCCGACCGCGAGCGCATCTTCACGTTCCCGTTTAAGGGTGCCATGATGAAGGTCATGCTGGCCATCCCTTGCATCGAGCTGATCCTGGCCATCGTTGCAACGCTGGTGCCGCTCTCCGCCGCCGAGATTGGCGACAAGCTCCCGATGATCGTTATCTTCATCGTGCTTCTGCTCATCGGCGAGGTTGTCCGCGTCGTCAGCGCCAAGGGCCGCGAGACCGAGTACAAGGGCCTCACTCCCGAGCTGGCAGCTCAGCGTCTCGCTGAGGAGGCCGCCGAGGCCGAGGAGAACTAGAGCACCCGGTTCTGGGGCTCCAACCCTCCTCGTGTACCAACGCGCGCTTCGTCGGGCTTGTCGCTCCCGACTCCGGGCACTCTAGCCTCTTCGGAGACGTGCCCAAGCGACAGGTTTGCTAACCATTCCCCGGGGTGGGTGTGAGCGATAGCTCCGGTAACCACCGCCCACCCCAATCTCTCTTCCGTATCCTTCGTGCGTTTTGTCTCCGCGCACTTGGTTACGTCGTCGCTTGCCGGTGCGACTCCGTGAAAACCGGCGCCGGGCGCCCCGACCCTTGCCGGGGAACGGGCGCCTACCATCTCTTGGTTTTAGGCTGCGGGTAACCCGCCCGCAGCAAGCGATCGTTCGATTTGGAGGATATCTTATGCGTACGATCACCGAGTCCGAGTCCACCCCCAAGGCCGACGGCTTCTTTATGCCCGCTGAGTTCGCCCCGCAGGATCGCGTGTGGATGGGTTGGCCCCACCGCACCGACACCTGGGCCCACGGCGCCAAGCCGGCTCAGAAGCAGTATGCCGCCATCGCCCGCGCCATCGCCGAGTTCACCCCGGTTACCATGTGCGCCAACCAGGTCGACTATGCCAACTGCAAGGCCGTCTTCGAGGAGGACGAGAACGTCACCGTCATCGAGATGACCACCGACGACGCCTGGTTCCGCGACACCGCCGCCACCTACGTCATCAACGGCAAGGGTGAGAAGCGCGCCAACCACTGGCACTTCAACGCCTACGGCGGTCTCGTCGACGGCCTCTATTTCCCGTGGGACAAGGACGAGCAGATCGCCCTTAAGATGGCTGAGCTTTCCGGCTGCCGCCGCTATCGTCCCGATGACATGATCCTCGAGGGCGGCTCCATCACCGTTGACGGCGAGGGCACCCTTGTCGTGACCGACCAGTGCCTGCTTTCCCCGGGCCGCACCTGCTCTGCAGTGCTCGAGGAGGAAGAGGATCCCGAGTCCATCTGGCCCAAGTTCCACAAGAAGTTTGAGCCCTGGAGCGAGGAGCTTCGCGCCTACATGGACGAGCACCTCAAGGATTACCTGGGTGTCGAGAAGGTCATCTGGGTCAAGGAGGGCATCGACCCCGAGGAGACCAACGGCCACATCGACGACGTCGCCACGTTCATCGCGCCGGGCGTCATGGCCTGCATTTGGACCGACGATCCCGAGTATCCGTTCTACGAGCAGTGCCACGCTGCCTACGAGACCCTCTCCAACGCCGTCGACGCCAAGGGCCGCAAGATGAAGGTCTACAAGCTCTGCATGCCCGTGAACCCGCTGTTCATGGACCAGGCTTCCTGCGACACCATCGACGCCGACGAGAACGCCGAGCCGCGCGTCCCCGACGAGCCGCTGATCGCCTCCTACATGAACTACCTCGTGACCAACCACGGCGTTATCGTCCCGCAGTACGGCGACGAGAACGACCAGCTGGCCGTCGACACGCTCCAGAAGATCTACGACGAGGTCTGGGGCGAGGGTGTCTACAAGTGCGTCGGCGTTCAGTCCGAGCAGGTCGTCTTCGGTGGCGGCAACATCCACTGCATTACTCAGCAGGAGCCGTCCGCGTAATTGTCTGTCTTCCCGAGGCACGGCACCTTCCCGTTCATTCGTCGCTTGCGTACCAAAGTACGCGGCGCTCCTCTTTCACGGGAATCTGCCGCACCTCAGAAACCCAGCCGATCAATCGGACGGTCGGTGAATCGGACCATCTCGGGGCATTGATGGTCGGTTTATTCGATGTCTTGGTCGGCTGGGTTTTTCTTTGGGCACTCCGTTGCCTCCACTTCGGAGTGTCCGCCTCTTTGATTGAGTACGCGTCTGATCTGGGATTTATTGCGGGTTAGGCCAATTGTTCGCTTGAATTTCCCAGGTCAGACGCGTCTTCAATTGCTGATAGTTTCCGGTTGCGAGCGCGACCGTTTTGATCGGAGTATCTATGTACCAGCGTATCGTTATCTACACGCGCCTGTTCCGCGAGCGTTGGTCCAACAATTGCATCCTCTCTTCTCTTTGGGATGGCACCTGCACCGGTGACGCGGCCTGCAACCCTACCTTGGGCTGCGCCTTCGGTACAGATGCCATCCTTTTTGCTGTAGGGGGAGCGTGCCGTGGCAGGTAAAAAGTTCTCCCTGTTCGAGGTCATCCTCTCGGTTATCTGCGTCGTTTTTACCATCGAGGCGGCGGCTCCGGCATCTGCCATGGGTAACGTGCAGTTCTTCTGGTGGATCTTCCTCATCATTACGTTTTTGCTTCCCTATGGCCTGGTGGTGGCCGAGCTCGGTACGGCGTTCGATTCCGAGGGCGGCCTGTACGATTGGGTTCGTCTGGGCTTGGGCGACCGTTGGGGCGCCCGCTGCTCCTGGTGCTATTGGGTCAACTTTCCACTGTGGGTGGCAAGTATCGCCTGCATGTTTCCCAGTGTCATCAATGCGGTATGGGGCATCGATTTTTCGCTTGGGGTCCGAATTGCCATCGAGCTTACCTTTGTGTGGGGCGTCACGGTCATGGCAATGCAGCCGGTGGCCGAGGCCGATTGGGTCATGGATGGCGGCGCCGTCATCAAGGTGCTCATTACCGCCGTGGTGGGAATCATCGGCATCTGGTTTGCCTGCAACAACGGCTTTGCCAACGATATGTCGTTTAAGACCTTTGTCCCCGATCTGGGAGACACTAACTCACTGACGTATCTTTCAATCATCCTATTCAACTTTATGGGCTTTGAGGTGGTCGCGACCTTTGCCAGCACGATGAAGAACCCATCGCGCGATATCCCCAAGGCGGTTATCGCCGGTGGCGTTGCCATCGCGGCGATCTACATTATCTGTGGCATCGGTATTGGAGCCGCGGTTCCCACCGAGCAGCTTTCACTCGATTCGGGCATTGTGGACGCGGTTGCCGCCATGGTGGGGCGCGCTCACCCGCTGACGATGGTCGTGGGCGTGGCCTTTCTGGTAACGCTGTTTGCCAACATGATCTGTTGGAGCTTTGGCGTCAACAACGTGGCGAGCTATGCCGCGCGCCATGGCAACATGCCGCGTCCCTTTGCGCTGGTGTCCAAGAAGACCGGCATGCCCAACGGCTCGGCACTCATTAACGGTTGTTTTGCCAGCTTGGTGCTGCTACTTCAGATTCCGCTGGGTGAAGGTTCCGACGTCTTTTGGGTCTTCTTCTCGATGAACGTCGTCTTTCTGCTCATGAGCTATATCCCGATGTTCCCGGCGTTTTGGCGCCTGCGTAAATACGACGACCGCCCGCGTGTGTTTCGCGCGCTCTTCGAGGGCAAGGTGCTTGCGGTAGCGCTTGCGGTGCCGGTGGTAGAGCTCGTGCTTTCGATTGTTGCGACAACCGTGCCGCTTAACAGCTCGCCCGCCGAGATGTCAAAGTTGCCGATCCTCATGGGTGTGGTGATCGGCGTGTTGCTGGGCGAGGTTTCGCGCCTCATATCGCGCCGCGGCCGCAGCATCGACAATCCCGGCGTTGGCGCAAGGGGGACAGGTCGCTTTGCACCAAAACAGTAGCGCCGCGAGTTGTGCGGTGCTAGATGCATCTTGGATTACTGCTCACGCTGCTCGGGATCAGATGCGAGCTTGGGTGCAAAGTAGGGGACGTGGCCCAGGTAGGGGCAGCTGTCCTCGCGTGATTCGACGACGCAGGGGATATCTTCGTAGGTGAGTGAGTCGCTCAGGCGGGCGATGGTCTTGGCGGCAGGAGCGACGAGCATCTTGAGCGGTGCGATAGGCGCCATGGCATCTCCTTTCTTGCATGCGACCCGTGTTTTGGCGCGAATGTATACGCCGCCAGTCTAGCATTCCGCCGAGGAGAGCTCCAAACCACCACAAAGGGGACAGGCACCTTTGTGGTGGTTTTGGTGTTTGACCAGATAATACCTGTTATCGCTCCCGGGCAGTCGTTGGGGACGTTCTAAAACGGTTATATGTCACTATCCAATAACGCCTCTGAACTGGGCCACTATTAGATTATGGAAAACACTACTGCAAGATTATGGCAAATGATACTGTCAGATTATTGCGTGTGCTGCTGTAGTCGTCGGGGGCCTGCCTTATGAGCGCCGGCATGGTGCGAACTGTCATCGCTGCCCGCTGCAGCGAGTAGCAAGCGGGCAAAACCGCCTCAAAACCAGCGCGAACAACCGCCGCGAAGAGGATCGGATCCCTTTCGCGGCGGTTGTTCGCCTATCTGGAGCGCCTCAAAACCAAGTGAGTAGGCTTTTTTGGATCTGCCGAGCATATCACGACAAGTGCTCAATAAAACCGCAGGTCAGCGCTGTGGCGATTCGGGGTGTGCTCGGCCTCCTGCAAAAAGTCTACTCACTTGGTTTTGGCTGCTAGAAGACTGCCGCGAGGGAAGGCAACTTCCTCGCGGCGGTTGGCGTTTACCCAGATAAAACCTGCCAAAATAAACCTGTCCCTTTTTGGCATGTCCCTTTTGGCGTGGCTGATTGCTTTGGGCTGTCTTGGAGAAAGCCCGTGAGGCGGCACTCAAGCTAATCCTGCGTGTCGCCTCCGTACATGTAGACGATAAAGCCGTCGCCGGTGTCTTGGCTGTGATCTTCCAAGATGCGCTTCATGTTGAGGTGCTCGTAGAACTGCCAGTCGGAGCTGCAGTCGCTCATCAGGAAGAACTTGGTGCAGCCTGCCCGGGCGAGCTCGGCGCGCGCAAGGTCGATGAGCGCGCGGCCGAGCCCCTTGCCCTGCCACTCGGGCACGATGATGATGAGGTTGAGTTGGCCCTGGGCATACTCATTGCCCGTGGCGGCAAAGCGGTCGGCCGTGGCCTTCTCGCGGCTGTCGCCAAAGAGCGAGCCCTCGAGCTTGGCGTCGGCGGTCTTCGCCATCTCGGTTGCCTGGGCGAACATCTCGTCGTAGCAGGGTACCCACGTGGGGTTGGTACGCGGCTTGCCGTCTTCGAAGATGCCGATGCAGCAGGCGGCGATAATGCGGCCCTCGGCCTCGGCGACAAGCGCGATGGGGGAGCGCTGCAGCTGCATGGCGATGTTAAAGCGCGCGCAGAAATCGGCAGCTTCGACGTCGCCGCGGTTGCGCAGCGTGTTGCACCACAGCTGGTTGTAGATGGCGGCGATGCCGGTCAGGTCATCAAGTGTGGTGGCGCGCAGGGCTACGTTGTCAAGGCTCATGGAGGCTCCTTCCGGGTTGGGTCAGGCCACCTCTGAGTGTGACATGGCCGCAGGGCCGCCGCATCAACCATTCGGTAGACGACCCCCGATCCCACGGGGGCGGAGAGATAGTCATTGGGGACGTTCTTAAACGACTGGTCAAACAAGAGCGTCCCCAACGACTACCTCAAGGAATGTCCCAGACTGCCGGCAGAAAAGGAACGTCCCTAACTGCCGCATCCGGAGCAAGACAACGCCGCAGGTAGAGGACGGACAGACACTATGACCCAATCCAGGGGCACGGAAACGACAGGAGCCC
>NZ_QSQW01000011.1:48973-93236 GCF_003437565.1 Collinsella sp. TF10-11AT | reverse complement strand
GGTTATACCCTAAGAGCAAACCACCCTTTTTAAGGGTGGTTCTGATTTACGGGGCGTAAATGACTCAATTACACCAGACGATCTTGTTGTTTTCGGTATTGAGCCTTTATTTAAAGAAAATAAATCGTATAACAAGGGCAACTACTATGGCCGCAATGGTCAAAAGCAGAATTGTCAGCTGATGCTGCTTGCGTCGTTTACTTGACGAAACGAAGATTGATTTTCCCTGTTTTGGCGTTTCGAGATAGCGAGCCGAATGCGTCAAGGTTTGCTTGGGTCGAGGCCCTCTTTGTTGATGAGCGGCGGATGCTTTCATCGGCTCATCGCTAGCTGCGCTGTTTTTAGATAATGGTGCGTCTTTCAGATATACAGGGTCTCCCGAGGCAACGCCCATATGTTTACGTCCCGTTTGGGCATCCTCGAGCGTTTGATATCGATTTCTCGTCACATAATCGGGCTCAGGATCATTAATGGGCTCTTGCGAGATGTGGGGGCGATGGAACCGTGGCGGCTGCGTAGAAGTATCTTCGCCCTGCGTCGGCATAAACATATTGTTCTGGTTTTGGTCGTCCATGATGCCCTTTAGCTCGTTACCAACAACGTGTACGCGCTCATTGTAAGCCCCTTGTTATTTGTAGCTGCGAACATACTTCTTATTTAAGCTCTGGTTCAAAGAACCTTAACCTTACTAAGACCTGAGTCATACACACTTAGATATGCTTATAGTACTGGACTCAAAAAACTTTATAGTCGATGTATATATGAGCACTGGGTGGGCATATATAAGAGCGTCAAAAGAAGTCTCAGTCACCTAGAAGATGACTCGGCAGTCCTTAAAAGGAGTGGTAAACATGGCAAGCATGGTTCCTTATCGTTCGGTTTTTGGCGTTCGTCCTTCTGCTAGCTCGCTGTTCGATTTGTTTGATGATATGACCGATCTTGCAAACAACTCGATTGCTTCCAAGGCGTTCCCCGTTGATGTCGAGGACAAGGGCGATGGTTATGAGGTCAAGGCCTATCTGACCGGCGTCGCTAAGGATGATATCGACGTTGAGCTTAACGAGGGTCGCCTGTCGATTAGCGTGAACGTTGTGGAGGACGAGGAGAACGAGGGCAAGAACTTCCTGCAGAAGGAGTTTAGCTCGTACAGCGCGACGCGCGGCGTGTATCTGAAGGACGCTTCGAGCGAGGGCCTTTCGGCTAAGTATGCTGACGGCATCCTGACCGTTACGGTTCCCAAGATTGTCGAGAAGAAGAACGTTACGAAGATCTCCATCGACTAACGATGGCTCTGCTTCAATCGAGAGTATGAGTTAAGGGGGGCTGGGAAGTGATTCCCAGCCCCCCTTTGTTGTCTTGAGGGGCTATTGAATGGTTGTCGGTTGATACTGGCTTGCAGGGCGTATCGAGAGCTTCCGTGGCCCTTGAAGACGGGTGGCAGAACTGCCGAGTTCATCATCGAGACTTGCATCAAGCGCGTTGGCATAGCTTTTGACGGTAAGGCTTGGACGATTATTGTCCTGGCTGATGTGCATGGCGATGAGTTGTTCGGTGCGATCGGTAACAAGTTCGCGCGCGGCTTCGGCGGCCTGGTTGTTGGAGAGGTGCCCCTTTGTGGACAGGATGCGCTCCTGAAGAAAGCGGGGGTACGCTCCTTCGCGCAACATAGTTACATCGTGGTTACTTTCGAGCGCGAGAACTCGACAGTCTTTGAGGATGCCTATGGCCTTGCTCGATAACTCTCCGGTGTCGGTGGCAAACCCAATGGAATCATCGAGAGCATTAAATCGATAGCCGACAGGATTGATGACATCGTGCGATGTTGAGTAGGTTTGCACGTGGATGCCGGCAATGGGGAGCGTGTCGCCGGGGTCAAATTCCTCTACGGGCAGGCGCGCGAGGTTTTCTTTGCATGAAAGGGTGTCCCTGCTGGCAAAGAGGGGACCATGCCAGTGCTTGCACCATACATCGAGCCCCTTGATATGGTCACCATGCTCATGGGTGATTACAAGAGCGGCGACGTCGTCTGCCGAGAGGCCAAGCTCCGCCATGCGTTTAAGTGTCTCGCGGCGGGACAGGCCGTTGTCGATCATGATGAGCCCCTGAGGTCCCTCGACGAGTGCGCAGTTGCCTTTTGAGCCGCTGCCGAGGATATGAAGGTGCAGGCGAGACATAAGATTCCAAAGGATACAATGAGTGCGGACGAATAGAGGAGGAAGCGAATGCCAACGGTATCTCAGCACTATGGACATCATGCCGCGCCGAGGACGGATAAGAGCGCCCTGGCAACGCGGCAGGCCGCTGCCCCCGTAGTGCTTATGGTATCAGGCGGTGCGGACTCGACGGCGCTGCTCCTTATGGCTTGCACATCAAAGCTGGATATCCAGGACGGGCGCGGCGTCGCTCCCATTGCGCGCGAGCGATTGCACGTGCTGCATGTAAACCATCATCTGCGCGGGGAGGCATCCGATGGCGACGAGGCCTTTGTACGTGACCTGTGCGCACAATACGGTTTGCCGCTGTGTGTTGAGCATGCCTATTTTGATGACGAATCGGGCAATATCGAGGCTGCGGCTCGCGAGGTGCGCTATGCCGCGGCACGGAGATACGTTCGCGAACTTTGTGCCGAATCGGGCGCACCGCGGACGGCGGCTCGTATCTGTACCGCGCATACTTCGTCGGACCGCGCGGAAACATTTTTGATGAATGCCATTAAAGGGTCGGGTCCCGCGGGTCTATCGAGCATTCCGCGCCGTCGGAACATTGTGGTTCGCCCCTTGCTCGACCTCACGCACGATGAACTCGTGGGCTATCTGCAGGTGCACGGTCAGCCATGGCGGGAAGATGAAAGCAACGAGGACGTTTCGTACCTGCGCAACTATGTGCGCCATCGAGTGATGCCGGTGGTGGCGCAGCGCAACGCGAGTGTCTGTAAGACGATTGGCGCCGCCTGCGAGATCTTGGGCGATGAGGATGCCTTTCTTTCCCAGCTTTCCGCACAGGCGTTTCGAAGCTGCCTGCGTAAGGAGGCGGCGGGTGCACTGGTTCTTGACGCTCGCCGACTGGCCGCGGCCGAGGTGGTGATTGCTCGGCGCATGGTGCGACTGGCAATTAAGCGTATCGACCCCGACGCTCGCCCGGAGATGCGGCATGTGGAGCGCGTGCTCGCCTGTGTCGCCGAAGGCTCGGGTTCGGTCACGCTGCCGGCGGGAATCGATGCGCGCGTGGAGTTTGGCATGCTGTCATTCAAGGCTCCGGCGGCGCGCGAGGGATTAGTTGCCGATTGGGTCACCATTCCCGGTCGATTGCCGCTGGGGGCGGGCCGCATTCTTGTGGCAGAGCCGATGGCCGTCGAGCCGGGGTGTGATATTGTGCGCCGTGCCCGCGAACTCGCGGGTGCCGGAGGGGTGGTCGCGATGGTGGATGCTGCGACGCTGGGCTTTGCCGATCGCGATAACGAACGGATGCTCGCCGGCTCGCGCGGGGAGATTCCCGCCGAGGCGCGTTTGGCGCGTCTGTGGGTAGACGGTCCCGCGCCGGGGGATGTGATGTGTCCGTTGGGCATGAGTGGGCGAAGTAAGAAGGTATCCGACCTGCTCAACGAGGCTCGTATTCCCGTATCTGAGCGCTCTGGCGTACCCGTGGTAAGAACGGCTCCGGGAGGTGCCGTAGTATGGGTCGCAGGCGTTCGCACGGACGAGCGTTTTAAATGCACGGCCGCAACGCGCGTGGCGTATCTGCTTCGTGTGGTCGATGCGGAATAGCGTCCCACGCCAGCTATTCTGTGCGACGTTGACGGTATTCCCGCGCTGATGGCGCACGGGCTGGTAAATATACCCCGTGCGCTGCTAGAATGTGTAGTTCGCGTCCATACGGCGGTGTGTGGGCGATAAGCACAAGAAAGGGTTGTCATGGCTTCTCAACATCCGGATATCGAGAAGGTTCTGTTTACGCAGGAGGATATCGACGGTATCGTCTCTCGCCTAGGCGAGCAGATTACTCGCGACTACGCGGGTAAGGATCTGGTGCTGATTGCGGTCTTGCGCGGCGCCGTGGTCTTTATGGGCGACCTGATGCGCAAGATCGAGCTGCCGACCAACATCGATTTCATGGCTGTTTCGAGCTATGGCGACGGTGTGAAGTCCTCGGGCATCGTGCGTATCATTAAGGACCTGGATATCGACATCCGCGGTCGCGACGTGCTGATCGTCGAGGACATTCTGGACTCGGGCCTGACGCTCAAGTATCTGATGAAGAACCTCGAGAGCCGCAAGCCCGCCTCGCTGGAGGTCGCCGCCTTCCTGTGGAAGGACGTTGAGGACCGTACCTCGGCCGTCACGCCCAAGTATGTTGGAACCCATTGCCCCGATGCCTTTGTGGTGGGCTACGGCCTCGACTATGCCGAGCGCTATCGTAACCTTCCGTATCTGGGCATTTTGAAACCGGAGGTTTATTCGTAAGATGCCCGATGACCGTAACGATAACAATTCCCAGACTCCCCGGGAGCCTAAGATCCCGGGGATGCCCGGAGGCAAGAAGCCCACGCGTACGGGCTGGCTGTATTTTATTTTGGCTTGCGCGCTTCTGGGCTACGCCTTCTTTAACATGGGCTCCGGCTTTGCCAACTCCAGCAATACCGTTAAGCTCGCGACGAGCGAGATGGTCAACGCCATTAAGCAGGACCGTGTCGAAGATTTGACCTATACGGTTCAAGACGGAAGCGTGGCGGGTCATTACTGGAAGACAAAAAAGGACAAGGGCGATACGAGCGAGCTCAAGAGCTTCTCCTCGACCTATGTCGGCTCCGATTCGCTTGCCGAGCTTATGGCGGAGCACCCCGATACCAAGTACATCGTCAACACCAATGACCCCGATTTTTGGGGCGACCTGGCGATGAGCGTGCTTCCGACGATCGCCCTGATCGCCATCATGTTCTACTTTATGCGCCAGATGATGGGCGCCAACAACAGGAACATGCAGTTTGGCAAGACTAACGCCAAGACCAACGAGGCCACGCGCCCCAAGGTCAAGTTTGAGGATGTTGCCGGTGTGGACGAGGCAGTCGAGGAGCTCGAGGAGATCCGCGACTTTTTGAGCGATCCGGACCGCTATCGCAAGCTGGGCGCCAAGATCCCGCGTGGCGTGTTGCTGGTTGGCCCTCCGGGTACTGGTAAGACCCTGCTGGCCAAGGCCGTTGCCGGCGAGGCGGGCGTGCCGTTCTTTAGCATCTCGGGTTCTGACTTTGTCGAGATGTTCGTGGGTGTCGGCGCCAGCCGCGTGCGTGACCTCTTTAAGGAGGCCAAGTCCCAGGCCCCGTCGATCATCTTTATCGACGAGATCGATGCCGTGGGGCGTCAGCGCGGAGCCGGTCTGGGCGGCGGTCACGACGAGCGCGAGCAGACGCTCAACCAGCTGCTGGTCGAGATGGACGGTTTTGAGGAAAGCGAGTCGGTCATCCTGATCGCCGCGACCAACCGTCCTGACATCCTGGATCCGGCATTGCTGCGTCCCGGTCGTTTTGACCGTCAGGTTACGGTCGACCGTCCGGACGTGAAGGGCCGCGAGCAGATCTTGCGCGTGCATGCTGAGAACAAGCCGATGGACGAGGACGTGAAGTTTGAGAAGCTCGCCCAGATGACCGTTGGCTTTACTGGTGCCGATTTGGCGAACCTGCTCAACGAGTCTGCGCTGCTGGCCGCTCGCCGTCATCGTTCCGTGATCTCGATGGACGAGGTCGAGGAGTCGATGGAGCGCGTGATTGCCGGACCGCAACGCAAGGGTCGCGTGATGACCGAAGCCGAGCGCACCACGATTGCCTACCACGAGAGCGGCCACGCTTTGGTGGGCCACATCCTGGAGCACTCCGATCCGGTTCATAAGATCTCGATCGTCAGCCGCGGTCAGGCCCTGGGCTACACACTGCAGCTTCCGCAGGAGGATCACTTCCTCAAGACCAAGAACGAGATGCTCGACGAGCTCGCCGTGTTCTTGGGCGGTCGCGTTGCCGAGGAGCTCATGTGCGATGACATCACGTCGGGCGCGAGCAACGACCTGGAGCGCGCGACCAAGATGGCGCGCGAGATGGTCACGCGCCTGGGCATGAGCGAGGAGCTGGGCACTCAGGTCTTTGGCGAGGCGCAGCATCAGGTATTCCTGGGCCGCGACTATGCCGATCATCAGGATTACTCCGAGGAGACGGCGCGCCGCATTGATATCGAGGTTCAGCGCATCATGCGCGAGGCCCATCGTCGTGCTGTTGAGATCTTGGATGCCCGTCGCGATCAGCTCGATCTGATGGCGAAGGTGCTGCTTGAGCGCGAGACTGTCGAGGGCGATGCCGTGAATGCCCTGCTCGATAACGAGTGGGACGCCTATCTTGAGCGCGAGGGCGATATCCTGGCGGCCAAGGAGGAGCGCAATGCCAAGGCGGCCGGCATGCCGACCAAGAAGCGCGCGCCTCGTATGAGCGAGGAGGAGCTGGCGGCTGATGCCGCGGCCTTTGCGCAGGCGGCCATGCAGGAGGATGCCGAAGCCACATCCGACGATGCCGGCGATGACCATGTCGTCAACGCTGGCGGCAACACCGACGCCGACAAATAGTTCTTGTAGCGAAAGCCTCCGCGGGGAAACCTGTGGAGGCTTTTCTTTTAAGCGATATGTTGATTGGGGACAGACTTAAATGAGCGTTTTCACGCATTTAAGTCTGTCCCCAATCAACATTGCTGCGGCACTTTGCTCAGCTAAAGCGTACAATAGCGCCTATGTGAAAGGGGAACAGATGATCAACGAAACTATGTATGCTCGCGGTGCGGAAAGCTCCATCATCCGTGAGATCTTTAGCTATGGCCTTGAACGCAAGGCGCGGATCGGTGCGGAGAACGTATTCGATTTTTCGTTGGGCAACCCGAGTGTTCCGGCGCCCGCTGCTGTGGCTGAGTCCATTAAGAAGGCATTGGAGCTGCCGAGCGACCAGCTGCATGGATACACGCCTGCACCGGGTCTGCCGCAGTGCCGTACCGCCGTGGCCGAGTCGCTCAACCGCCGTTTTGGCACGAGCTATGAGGGCAAGGACGTCTTTATGACGGTGGGTGCGGCGGCTTCGCTCACCTGCACGCTCAACGCGATTACCAATCCGGGCGACGAGGTCATCGTTATCGCTCCGTACTTCCCGGAGTATCGCGTGTGGATCGAGAAAGCTGGTTGCACGTGCGTCGAGGCGCTCGCCGATGAAGATACGTTCCAGCTGAGCGTGGATAACGTGCTCAAGGCGATTACCGATAAGACCGCTGCCGTCATTATCGACTCACCCAACAACCCGACCGGTGCCGTATATACACGCGACACGCTGACGCGACTGGCCAATGTTCTGCGCGAGGCCAACGCTCAGCGCGATTCCGAGAATCCGATTATGCTCATCTCTGATGAGCCGTATCGCGAGATTGTCTATGGCGCCGAGGTGCCTTGGGTGCCTTCGATCTACGAGCACACCATCGTGTGCTACTCGTATTCCAAGTCGCTTTCGCTACCGGGCGAGCGCGTCGGGTGGATCCTGGTTCCCAATACGAATCCTCAGGCAGCTCGTCTAATGCCCGCCGTTGCCGGTGCCGCCCGTACGCTGGGCTTCGTGTGTGCACCGGCCCTCTTCCAGCGTGTAATCATCGACTGCATTGATGAACCGCGCGATGTCGAGGCCTATGCGCGCAACCGCACCGCGCTTACCGATGCACTAGCGGAGTACGGCTACACCTATGTTGAGCCGGATGGCGCGTTCTACCTATGGGTGAAAGCGCTGGAGTCCGATGCGAATGCGTTCTGTGAGCGCGCGAAGAAGTATGAGCTGCTCGCGGTGCCTTCGGATAGCTTTGGCATGCCGGGCTGGTTCCGCCTGGGCTACTGCGTGAGCTATGAGACAATCGTCAACTCGCTGCCTGCCTGGAAGCAGCTGGCCGACGAATATCGTCGAAAGTAAAGCGCTCTGCTTACAATGTTTTACGTGAAACGGGGTTTGGTTTTAAGCCAGACCCCGTTGTCTATGCCGTTGTGTGATTGGGATGAAGCAGTTTTACGACTGCCGAAAGCTATGCGTACAATGAATATACGCGACGGCCATACTGGACAAGGAGACCCGATGCCCTACCTTCTTTCTTGTGATATTCATACTCATACGATGTTCTCTGCGCATGCGTACTCAACCATCGAGGAGAACATCTATTGGGCGGCGGAACGCGGCCTTCAGGTGCTCGGTTCCGCCGATCATTTAAGCTCGATGGTTACGCCTTGTCCCAATGACCTGCGCAGTTTCCAATTCTTTATTAACCAGGATATCTGGCCGCGCATTTGGAGCGGCGTGCTGGTGCTGCGTGGTGCCGAGGCTGATATCGTTTCGCTGGACGGCAGCTTGTTTGGCGAAGACATTCCCGTTTCGCTCGATATCGCCGGCGATTCGTATAGTCGTGAGCATTCGCTGTTCGATTTGGTGACGCGTAATTTGGATTATTTGGTGGCAAGCGTGCATAACCCGCAGTTTGCCGAAGGCGCGACGCTCGCCCAAACGACCCAGATGTACATCAATGCCCTGGAGCACCCCAAGGTGTTCATGCTTGGGCATGCGGGGCGCTCGGGCGTGCCGTTCGATATCGATGAGGTGCTGTTGGCGGCCAAGGCCAAGCACAAGATCATCGAGATCAACAACCATAGTCTTGAACACGGTGTCGACACTGAGCATTGGGCCGTATGCCGCAAGATCGCCGAGCGCTGCGCCGAGCTGGGCGTGGGTATTGGCGTGTCGACCGATGCCCACATTGGCATGGCCATTGGCAAGCTCGATCACGCGCGCAAGATGCTCGACGAGATTCACTTCCCGCTGGATTTGATCGTGACGCGCGACCGCGAGACACTGCTGCGCGAGATGGCGGCAGCCGGCGTGTGTGACCTGCGCAAGGGGATGTAGCGGAGTTCATAAACCAAGCGAAGGGGGCGGTCCAGACGGGCCGCCCCCTTTCTTGTCCCGAAAATCTACCGGGGTGGATTAGCGGCGCTCGAGGACCGCTACGGTTTCGGTGTGGTCGGTATGGGGGAACATGTCGACGGGCGTGATCTTGAGCAGGCGATAGCCTCCGTCGAGGAGCTGGTGCAGGTCGCGCTCTTGGGTCACGGGGTTGCAGCTGATATAGGTGATGCGGCGCGGCTTGAGTGCGCAGGCGGCTTCGAGGAACTCGGGGGTGGAGCCGGCGCGCGGCGGGTCGATGGAAAGGACATCGATCCGCTCGTTGTTGTCGGCGGCATCTAGGATGTAGTCGGTGGCGTCGTCGGCCATAAACCAAGTGCTGCGGGTGAGGCCGTTGAGCTCGGCATTGCGACGTGCGTCGGCAATGCCCGCCGGGTTGCGCTCCACGCCGAGCAGCATAATGCCGATACCCTTGTTCTGGGCATCCTTCGCGGCGCAAAGACCGATGGTACCGCTGCCACAGTAGGCATCCATGAGCACATCGCCCTGGTGCAAATCCATGCCGTCGATAGCGAGCTGATAGAGCAGCTCGGTCTGTTGCGGGTTGGTCTGATAAAACGCGGTGGGGGAGATATCGAACTCGCAGCCGAGCAGCTGGTCGCGCATGCATTCGGCGCCATACACGATGCGAGTTTCCTCGCCGAGGATGGCGTTGCCGGGGCGTCCGTTGATGTTTTGGGCGACGGTGACGATGTGCGGATCGAGTGCGGCGACAGCCTCAAAGAACTCCTGCGCATGCGGCAGGTCGCGCTGAGCGGTCACGAGGGTGACCATAATCTGGTCGGTGCGCCAGCCGCAGCGAACGACGGCATAGCGAAGCAGCCCCAGATGCTTGTCTTCGTTAAAGGCAGGAATATGCAGACGTTCGGCCTCGCGAGCGATGCCGTTGAGAATCTGACGAGTGCCCGGCGCCTCGACAGGGCATTCAGGAACAGCAACGATCCTGTGCGTCCCACGTTCAAAAAAGCCGCAGCGGACAGCGCCCTCTTTGCCGGGAGCAAACGGAGTGGCAGCCTTATGACGAAAACCACGCGGCGCAGGATACTTGCCCGGGTCGCCCAGGGTAACACCCATACCGCGAATGGGATCAACGCTAATGCCCTCGCGCTCACAGAGCTCAGCAAACAGCTCCTCCATAGCAGCCTGCTTGGCCGCCAACTGCTTCTTATAAGGACGATTGAGCGCCGTGCACCCACCACAAGTTTTCATGATGGAACAAGGAGACTTGGGGTCCGTGGCCTTACGCACGGATGGAACCGAATCATTATGCGGACGCTTGGAACGAGTCCGAGGCGCTTTGTCCCCGCCCCGACGAGAGTCAGAACGCTTGGTCTTAGCCCTGCTCTTGGTCGATTTGCTTTTTGCAGCTTTAGAAGACTTGGATTTCGTGGAAGATTTCTCCTCCGACCCCTCAGCTGCCTCGATCAAAGCACGACGAGCCTTACGCTCCGCACGAGATTCTGCCATCAATAACTCCACTAATTCATGAATTAAAGCTGCAAGTATTGTACCGTGCCAAGCCAGCAGACGATATACAAGCGGTTTATTCGTGTCAGTGATAAGCCCAACGACGGTTGCCCGCCGCGTGAGGGGTGTGGGGGTTAAGTTTATCGCGAGTTCCGCACGAACAGGAGGCCACTTAATGTGGCCTCCGTCGTGAGCAGGACTGTAGAGCAGGAAACTTAACCCCCACACCCCTCACGCGGCGGGCAAACTTGCCTTGTGCTCTATCACGCTAAAGTGTATGATTCTGAACGTTACATGATTCACTTTACTTAACTAAAGTGCCACCAAGGGGGAATACCATGAATACCGATATGTCTCGTCGTCAGTTTGTTGGTCTAGCCGGCTCGCTCGCCACGGTGCTCGGCCTTGGTCTTGTCGGTTGTGGCGGCGGTGCCGCTAAGGGCTCTGCTGCCGGCTCTGCCGCGGCCAAGGATACGAAGGGTGCCGCGGAGTCCAAAAAGCTCGTGGTGGGCTTTGACAAGTCCTACCCTCCGTACGGCTTTGTGGGCGATGACGGCGAGTACACGGGCTTTGACCTTGACCTTGCCAAGGCCGTTGCCGATAAGCGGGGCTGGGATGTCGATTACGAGGCCATCGATTGGGATGCCAAGGACACGCTGCTCAACTCCGGCGCCATCAACTGCATCTGGAACGGCTTTACCATGGAGGGCCGCGAGGACGACTACACGTTCTCCGAGTCGTACATGCTCAATGAGCAGGTGCTCGTGGTCAAGAAGGACGCGGGTATCAAGAGCTGGGACGATCTTGCCGGCAAGACCGTGATTACCCAGACTGATTCCGCTGCGCAGGATGTGCTCGAGGGCGACCAGAAGGATCTGGCCGCGACGTTTGCCACGCTCGATACCATCGGTGAGTACAACACGGCGTTTATGCAGCTCGAGAGTGGTGCGGTCGATGCCGTTGCCTGTGATCTCTCGATCGCTCAGTATCAGCTGGCCGCCAAGCCAGATGCCTATACGCAGCTCGACAAGCCGCTGTCCAGCGAGCACTACGCCGTCGGCTTTAAGAAGGGGGACACCAAGTCGGCCGACGCCGTGACCGAGTCGCTCAAGGCACTCTATGAGGACGGCACGGTCAAGGACCTGTGCGATAAATATGCAGATTACGGTCTTTCCTTCGACAACTGGGTTCTCAAATAACGGCTTTCCCAGGCACCCGATCTTGCCGCTCAAACCGTCGCTCGCGTACAAAAGTACGCGTCGCTCCTCTTTCGCGGCAACCTCGGGCACCTGGAAAACCCGTATGAATCTTGCGGCTCCAACCCTCCTCGCGTACCAAAGTACGCTTCGTCGGGCTTGTCGCTCGCAATCTTGGGCACTGTGCCTATTTCAATTAATGCCCGCTGTTCTGTTGTCGCGAAAGAGAGCTTAGGTTGTCTATCCAGGTCATGATGCAGATGCTTGGCCAGGGCTTCTTGGTCAGTTTGCAGCTGTTTGTGCTGACGCTGCTCGGGTCGATTCCGCTGGGAATCCCCGTGGCGTTTATGCGTATGAGTAAGATCGCGCCGCTTCGCTGGATTGCGCGCATCTACATTTCGGTCATGCGTGGCACGCCGCTCATGCTGCAGATGTTTGCCATCTACTTTGCCCCGTACTACGTGTTTGGCATCTCGCTCACGCCCGATTCCAAATGGACGGCGTGCGTTGTGGCATTCATCATCAACTACGCCGGCTACTTTGCAGAGATCTATCGCTCGGGCCTGCAGTCCATCCCGCGCGGTCAATACGAGGCCGCCGAGGTGCTGGGCTATTCGCGCCTGCAGACTTTTTTGTACATCGTGATGCCGCAGGTCGCTAAGCGTATTTTGCCGGCGATGGGCAACGAGATCATCACGCTGGTCAAGGACACGTCGCTGGCATTTGCCATTGGCGTGGGCGAGATGTTCTCGACGGCCAAGGCACTGGTTGCCTCGCAAGTGAGCATGGTGCCGTTTGCGATTGCGGCGTTGATCTACTGGGTCTTTAACTTTGTGGTCGAGATGCTGCTGGGCGCTGCCGAAAAGAAGCTGGACTATTATCATGACTAACTCAGTGATGAAAATCGAAAGCGCGCGTAAGGCGTTTGGCGGCAATGAGGTGCTCAAGGATATCTCACTCGAAGTCAAGCGCGGTGAGGTCGTGGCGATTATCGGACCTTCGGGCGGCGGTAAGTCTACGCTGCTGCGGTGTGCCACGCTGCTCGAGACACTCGACGGAGGCTCTCTCTCGTTTGGCGACCTTGCCGTTGCGACGGACGCGGGGCCGGGTGCGGTCTATGCGAAAGGCGACGTGCCCAAACAGGCGCGCTCGCGGTTTGGTCTGGTGTTCCAGAACTACAATCTGTTCCCGCACTATACGGTGATGAAAAACATCATCGACGCGCCGATCCGCGTGCTTAAGCGCCCGCGCGAGCAGGCGGAGGCGCGTGCGCGTGAGTTGATCGCGCAGATGGGGCTTACGGGCAACGAGAACAAGGTGCCGTGTGAGCTTTCGGGCGGTCAGCAGCAGCGCGTGAGTATTGCCCGCGCCCTGGCGCTCGATCCGGAAATCTTATTCTTTGACGAGCCGACCTCGGCACTCGATCCCGAGCTGACGGCCGAGGTGCTGCGTGTCATTAAGGACCTGGCGGCGCAGAATATGACGATGGTGATCGTGACCCACGCAATGCAGTTTGCGCGCGATGTTGCCGACCGCGTGGTCTTTATGGATGGCGGCCGCATTGTCGAGGAGGGTCCTGCCGATCAGGTTATCGGCCATCCGCGCGAGCAGCGCACGCGTGAGTTCTTGAGCCGTATCGAGGGGTAGGCTCAGGTATTTACTCAACTATTAATTGAGGCGAAGCCGCCGCAGGTCTTACGGTCTGTGGCGGCTTTTTGTTTGCATCGACGGGGTTCAATAATCGCCTTACAAGCTTGTCTCTTCCTCTCGCCGCCTGTATTCATACGTGCGCCGAAAGGTATGCATGGACAGCCGCCCGTGAGGGTAGGGTGGTGGCATAGGACATTTGGAGGGTGAGTCGGCTCGGCTGCCGACCATGCTGCTCCCGGGATGGCACCGACCGCGAACTCTCCCCGTTGGCGTCGCGCATTGCGCGCGGCCCTGCAAGGAGGTCATCATGGGTGCTCCCAAGACCGGTAACGTAAGGAACGTGGTGCTCGTAGGCCAAGGCGGGGTGGGCAAGACTTCACTCGCCGAGGCCATGCTCCACCTTTCCGGTAAGACCGCCCGTCTGGGCGGCCACGACGGCACCAAGCCTACGCTCGACTATGACCCCGAAGAGGTCAAGCGTGCATTTTCCATCTCGACGACCATCGCGCCGATCGACTGGAAGGGCGCGCGCATCAATGTGCTCGATGCCCCGTGCTACCCCGATTTTATCGGCGACGCCTTTGCCGCGATGAGCGTCTGCGAGACGGCTCTGTTTGTGGTTGACGCCGAGGCCGGCCCGCAGCCTACGACGGTTAAGCTCTGGTATGCCGCCGAGGACCTGCGCCTGGCGCGTGCGGTGTTCGTAAACCGCCTGTCGCGTCCCGAGGCCAGCTTTGCGACCACGATGGACCTGCTGCAGGAGCGCTTTGGCACGCGCCTGGGCGCCGTGACCCTTCCCTGGGGCGAGGGCGAGGACTTTGACGGCATCATCGACCTGGTGCGCATGAAGGCGCGCCATTGCAACGGCACCGAAGCCGTTGAGTCGGAGATTCCCGAGGAGTATCGTGTCCAGGCCGAGGAGGCTCACGACCATCTGTGCGAGTTGGTGGCCGAGGCCGACGATGAGCTGATGATGAAGTACCTGGAAGGCGAGGAGACGCTGACGCAGGAGGAGCTTGAAGGCCTGCTGTCGAAGGCGATCGCCGAGCGCATCTTTGTGCCGGTCTTTGCGGGCGATTGCATTAAGGAGCAGGGCGTCAACTCGCTGATGGACGACATTGCCACGTACTTCCCGGCGCCGACCGACTACGGCGAGATGCCGCTTATCGACGGCGATTCGCTTAAGATCTCGAGTGACGATGATCGTCCGGTGGCGTTTGTGTTTAAGACGCTGGCCGATCCGCAGCAGGGTCGCATCAGCTTTATCAAGGTGCTGACGGGCACGCTTGAGCCGGGCCTTGAGCTGATCAACGCGCGTACCCGCAAGAGCGACCGTCTGGCTCACCTGTATGTGATGTGCGGCCGCGACATGACCGAGGTCGGTCACGCCTATGCCGGCGATATCATCGTGGCGCCCAAGTTGGCGGCCGAGACGGGTGACACGCTCTCCATTACCGGCAAGGTCGAGGCTGCGGCGTTTAAGTTCCCCAACTCGCAGTATCGCATCGCTATTGAGGCCGAGAATCGCGGGGACGAAGAGAAGCTCTACACGTTTATCGAGAAGGCCTGCAAGGCCGATCCGACCATGAGCATCGACCGCGACGAGGAGACCGGCCAGACCATTATCTCCGCCGTTGGTGAGGCGCAGGTTTCGGTGCTGCTCAACCGTCTGGAGGACCGCACCAAGGTCGCTGCCAAGAGCGTGCCGATCCGCATCCCGTATCGCGAGACCATCCGCCGCACGGCGAGCGCTCAGGGCCGCCACAAGAAGCAGACCGGTGGTGCCGGTCAGTACGGCGACTGCTGGCTGCGCGTGGAGCCGCTCATTGGGCCCGACGGCACGAGCGATGGCTATGAGTTTGTGGACGAGGTCGTGGGCGGCCGCATTCCGCGCTCGCTGATTCCCGCCGTGGACAAGGGCGTCCAGGAGACCATGAGGGACGGCATCATTGCCGGCTATCCGCTCACGGGCATTCGCGTGGCTGTGTACGACGGCTCGTATCACAGCGTCGACTCCAACGAGATGGCGTTCCGCGCGGCGGCTCGCATCGGCCTGCGCAAGGCGTGTGCCGATGCCGACCCGGTGGTGCTGGAGCCCATCGAGGAAATTACGGTGACTATCCCCGAGAGCTATGCCGGCGCCGTGATGGGCGACATCTCGGCCTCGCGCGGTCGCGTGACGGGTATGGAGACCGACGAGCGCGGCGATACCGTGGTCATTGCCCAGGCCCCGCTGGCCGAGCTGACGGATTACTCGACGCGTCTGCGCTCTATTACGCGCGGCACGGGCGACTTTACCATGGAGCCCGCAGGCTATGAGCAGGTGCCTTATGACGTGCAGGCCAAGCTGGTCGAGCGCTATGAGGAGGGCCGCGCTAAGTAGCGTGTGGCTTTGTCTGCAACATACATGCCGATGCAAGGGCCGCTCTGGGCAATCCAGGGCGGCCCTTTTTGATCCCTAGGGGACGGAGGAAAACGGATCATGTTAGGTTTTGGGGCAGCTTAGTCGGCCCTAGTCCCCCGAGGCCTGATTGCGGCCGGTGGCGTAGTCGATCTGCACATGCGGCTGCAGGTTGTAGCAATATACGTGGAAGCAGAGGGCCTTGCCGTGGTCCTCGACTGATTGCGCCTCGAGGCGCACGCCACGGCAGACAAGTTCCTCTTCGTTATACATGGGTGTGACGCGATAGAGAACATGGTTGCCCGTGTCGTGGATGTAGTTAAGAATTTGCTCTTCAAACGGCAGCATGCCCGTCTCGTTGAGATAGCGCGTGCCGGTGAGGAGATTCTTGCGGTTGGCGTTTTCGCCGCAGAGTGACCAGGCGATGAGGTGGCAGCGGTTGTAGAGGCTCTGGCCTGGAATAAAGTCGTAGCGCTGCTGGTGCCAACCGGCAGGATGGATACGCGAGATATCGCCGCGCTTGCCCTGACCGAGCGATTCGGGTCCTATGCAGGCGAGCGCCTTGCGAGTGCGGCCCAGGCTGTCGAGCTTGGAGAATTTCTTAAAGCAGCCCTCTTCGGTGGCACGATCGTATTCATCGAGTGTGAATGACGGCGTGCCGAGCGGATGCGTGCCGTCGGCGCGGAGGGCAACGTAGGGGTTGCCGGCGTAGTCGGGAATGCTGCTGAGATATACACCGCGGGCGCGGTTGAGGTCGGGGTTTTCGACCTCGTCGATGGGGGTGGCGACGCTGTCCGCGGAAGCGTCATCGGTGTCGCTTGCGGCGGAATCGGGGCCATCGCCAGAGTCCTCGGAGCTCGCTGTTCCCGATTCGAGCCGGGCGACCAAGCCCGCTTCGTCGTCGGTACGGCTGGGACTCTCGTTTTGCTTCTCGGCCAGAGCCGCTGCCTGCTCATCACTTTGCGGTGATAACAGCTTGGGCGCTCCGTCGAGCGATCCCGTAAACAGCGCAAACCCCAGCACCACGGCGGTGCCGATGGAAAGTGCTTGCTTGTAGGCGGACTTGCGCGACATTGAGGCTCCTGGATGGACGGTTGGGAATCTACCAGTCTAGCAGGAGCCGGCAGAGGCCGTTCTGTCGAACAAATACTTAAGATTTGGGACAAACGCTACTGGTTCATTTGCTTCATATTTGACGTATGGCTAGATCGAGGTGGAGTCGAGCCAGTTGAGCTTGCACTCGAGAATGCGCTGCTCGCCGGGTTGGCTGCTGCCATCAAGCAAGGCGAGCAGCATCTCGGCCGCCTCCCTGCCTTCCTGGTCGACGGGCTCGATGATCGTGGAGACGGTCGGCGTGGTGAGGTTGGTCCAGTCTTCGCAGTTGAGTCCCAAAAGACCTATTTGCTGCGGAAGTAGATGGGCCATGGGTTGGAGGGCCTTGTAGACACGGGGAAGCGCCCATTGGTTTTGTACGAAGATGAGCGTGCGCTTGGCGGGGTTGAACTTGTATTTAAAGTATTCGGTGAGCTCGTTGATTGACGGCTTGTTGTGATCGATGGGGATGGCTTTGTAGAGCTGCCCATTCGCGGCCAATGCCTCGGCATATCCCTGAAAACGTTCCATGCGAGTGCGCATTTCGGTCATGTTGGCGGCGATGGAAAAGAAGTCTTCGTAGCCGGCGTCGAGAAGCGCCTGCGTGGCATTGTACACGCCGTCGTAGAGGTTGGTTTTGATCCAGCTGGTGCCTGGGCTGTAGATGGCCGCGTCAAAAAAGACGACGGGCTTGCCGGCGCGCTTGATGCGGTCGTGGACTGCCTTGAAATTTGCCGTGGGCTGGATGATAAAACCATCGACGCCCAGTGAGAGCATTTTGTCGACATACATGAGCTCGGTCTCGGGGTTAAAGTTGCTCGTGCAAACGACCGTCTGGTAGCCCGCGGGGAGCATGACCTGCTCCATGCCGTTGAGGACGAGGCCCGCCCATTTGTTGGTGTTATCCAAGATGATGATGGCGATGACGTGGGTCTGCTTGCCGGTGAGCGTTTGCGCTTGGGCGTTGGGAACGTATCCGAGTTCCTTGATGACGCGCGCAATCTTTGCCTGCGTCTTCTCGCTAAGCTTTTCTCGTTTGTCGTTGAGGTAATACGAGACGCTTGCCGTCGAGGTTCCCGCCTCTCGAGCGACGTCTGCGATCGTAACGCGCTGTTTTGCCACAGCGACTCCTTCCGACAGATGAGCATTTTCCAACATGATGACTTTGAGTCTTGGTGAGGGATGCGCTTTGGTGAGCGACTTTTTCCTTTCATATGAGTATGCAACAAATGCGGTATATGGGTGGGGTCGAAATTTGTGACCGGCATGCGCATCTGCCGTCTACCGAGAAAATCAAATACTTCTTGACTTTTGAAATCGATGGTAAAATCGCAGGATTCATTTTTGGTTAAACGCATAACTAAATAGCGTAACCAACGCTCTGACCTGCGCGTTTACCGAAATAAACTGGCATTAAGAAAAACGAGCACCTATATTGGTCTTGTCGAAAAGACAGCAAGTCCAAACGGCAGGGGATGCTCCGGAGGCCTCCGCAAACGGTGTCTTGCGCACGCAACTCTATGAAAAGAGGGAAGCAATGAAGATCGTAGGCGTTGCCGCCTGTACCGTGGGTATCGCCCACACGTATATGGCCCAGAAGGCGATTCAGGATGAATGCGCCGCTCGTGGCATCGAGTGCAAAGTCGAGGCTCAGGGTGGTCTGGGTATCGAGAATGAGCTCACGCAGGAAGACGTTGATTGCGCCGACCTGGTGCTCGAGTCCGTCGACGTGGGTGTCGAGAACGAGGACCGTTTTGAGCAGAAGATGGCCGAGGGCAAGTTCCTCAAGGTCGGCACCTCGGATGTAATCGCCGATCCGGTAAAGATTATCGACCAGGCTGTCGAGATCATCAAGGCGACGGGCGGTGCCGTTGACGCGTCCAAGGCCGAGGCCAAGGCAGAGAAGAAGGCCGTCTCCGCTGCCCCGCAGGCCCCGACACCGGCGTCCAAGCAGTCCATCTTTGCCGACCCTGGCAAGACGCTGCTCAATGCATTCAATACCGGCGTTTCCTATTTTATCCCCATCGTCGTTATCGGTGGCGTGTTCCTCGCCTTCTCGTTGGCATCCGGTACTGCCGGTGCTAGCGGCATGGAGGTCACCAACCCGTTGATGGTGAGCCTTAACACTATCGGCATGGCCGGCATCTCTATGATGATTCCGGTGCTTGCGGCATACATCGCCTACTCGATGGCCGGTAAGCCCGCACTTGCCCCCGGCTTCGTCCTGGGCTACTTGGTTAACAACGCCGTCGTCACCCCGAGCGGCAACAGCGTTTCGACCGGCTTCTTGGGCGCCATGATCATGGCTGTCATCTGCGGTTACTTTGTCCGCTGGATGAAGACCTGGAAGGTCAACAACACCATCCAGACCATCATGCCCATTCTGATCATCCCGATTCTGACCTCGCTCGTCCTGGGCATGGCTTACATCTACATCCTGGCCACGCCGCTTGGCTTTGTGATGGATTGGCTCACCAGCGTGCTCGGCAGCCTGCAGGGCGGCTCCGCCGTCGTCTTGGGCCTGGTCATTGGCGTTATGACCGCTTTCGATATGGGTGGCCCCATCAACAAGACCGCTTCGACCTTTACCATGGCCATCATGGCCTCCGGCATCTACGGCCCCAACGGTATGTTCCGCGTCGCCGTCGCCATTCCCCCGATTGCTTGCGGCCTCGCTGCGCTCATCGCCAAGAACAAGTTCGATGACGCTGACCGTCAGATGGGCATCTCTGCGCTGTTCATGGGCTGCATCGGTATTACCGAGGGCGCTATTCCCTTCGCGGTCAAGGATCTTGGCCACACCCTGCCCGGCATTTGCATCGGCTCTGCCGTGGGCGCGGCGCTTGCCGCCTTCCAGGGCATCGACTGCTATGTTCCGCATGGTGGCTTTATTGTCGCCCTGGCCACCAACAACGTCGCGCTGTTCTGCCTGGACATCGTGATTGGCTCCTTGGTCGCCGCTGCAATCCTGATTGCCATGAAGCCCACGCTCGATAAGCAGGCCAAGTAAACCTTTAAGGACTCCGGTTGTGCGGAGGGATGGATTTGACTCCGCACAACCGCCCCTACACAACAAAATCCATCCGCACTGATAGGGCCCACATCTGGGTCCCAGGGAACTTTTGTCAAAAATCCTCTGGAGAAGGAGAACAAAATGTCCAACCTCACCATCCGCCAGGCCGTTCAGGGCATGCTCAAGCTGCAGGACAGCGGCGATCACGCAACCATGGTCGGCATTGGCCCCATGAGCCCCAACCTGATTCAGGCCGTGTTCGAGCTTGCCAAGGACGAGGATTTCCCGCCCATGTTTATCGCTAGCCGCAACCAGGTCGATATGGACGAGATGGGCGCCGGCTACGTCAACGGTTGGGACCAGACGCGCTTTGCCGCCGACATTAAGAAGGTTGCCGACGAGGTGGGTTATACCGGTCCGTACTACCTGTGCCGCGATCACGGCGGTCCGTGGCAGCGCGACGAGGAGCGTAACGCCCACCTGCCCGAGGACGAGGCCATGGAGCTCGCCCGCAAGTCCTTTGTCGCCGACATGGAGGCAGGCTTTGACCTGCTGATGGTCGACCCCACCAAGGACCCCTATCAGATCGGCAAGGTTATTCCGCTCGACGTGGTGCTTCGCCGCACGATCGATCTTATCGACTATCTTGAGCAGTACCGTCGCGAGCATAACCTGCCCGAGGTTGCCTATGAGGTCGGTACCGAGGAGACCAATGGCGGCCTGACCTCCACCGACAAGTATGAGGAGTTCATTTCTCAGCTGCAGCCCGAGCTCGAGAAGCGCGGCTGCCCCATGCCCACCTTTATCGTCGGCCAGACCGGTACGCTCACCCGTTGGACCGAGCAGGTCGGTCATTACAACTTTAAGAATGCCCGCGAGCTCGCCGACATGGCCAAGCGCTACGGCGTGGGCCTGAAGGAGCACAACGCCGACTACCTGGACGACGCGACGCTGCTCGAGCACATCCCGGCACACGTGACCGCTTCCAATGTCGCCCCTCAGTACGGCACCGAGGAGACCCGCGCTTACCTCAAGCTCTGCGCTACCGAGCAGATTCTGGTCGACAACGGCCTGTGCGACGATCCCTCCGATCTGTATCACACGCTGCTGGTCAAGGCCATCAAGACCGAGCGCTGGCGCAAGTGGATGACCGGCGACGATGTCAACCTGCAGGTTGACGACATTCTGGCCGACGACGAGCTCAGCCTGAAGATTCTGGATGTCTCCGGCCACTACGCGTTCAACGATCCTGAGGTCAAGGAGCAGGTCGAGAAGCTCTATCGCAACCTCGCTGCCCAGGACATTGACGGCAAGCGCTTTGTGATCGAGCACATCAAGCGCCCGATCAAGCAGTACGTCGTCGGTCTTAACCTCAAGGGCGTTACGAGCCGCATCGAGAAGGCTCTCTAAGTAGCTTTTCCTACACGACGCCGGGCCTGGGGCATGTCCCAGCTGCAGGCCCGGCACATAGGACAAAGGGACATCCCCTTTGTCCTATTTTTTGAGTTTTGGATTCCTTAGAAGGAGTTTGCACCATGAAGTTCTTTATCGATACCGCCAACCTTGACGAGATCGCCGAGGCCAAGAGCTGGGGCTGCCTTGCCGGCGTCACCACCAACCCGTCCCTGTACGCCAAGACCGGCGGCAAGCTCGCCGACTTTGAGCCCCATATGCTCAAGATTGCCGAGCTCTGCGAGGGCCTGCCCGTGTCTGCTGAGTCCACCGCGACCACTGCCGAGGGCATGATCGAGGAGGGCAAGCGTCTTGCCGCCCTGGCTCCCAACATCGTGGTCAAGCTTCCCGTGTGCGAGGCCGGCCTCGCCGCCTGCCGCGCCCTGGCCGATGCGGGCGTGCGCGTCAACATGACGCTTGTTTTCTCGCCGACGCAGGCCCTCATGGCCGCCAACGCCGGTGCCCGCTACATCAGCCCGTTTGTCGGCCGCTTTGACGACATCGCCGAGGACGGCATCTCGCAGCTCGACAATGTCGTGACATGCATCAAGAACTATGACTGGACCGGCAAGAACGTCGACGACACCGTCGAGATCATCACCGCTTCGGTCCGCACGCCCAACCACGTGACCCAGGCGGCTCTTCTTGGTGCCGACATCGCGACCGTGCCCATGGCCGCTCTCAAGAAGTGCCTGCATCACCCGCTGACCGACCAGGGCCTCGCCTCTTTTGAGGCTGACTGGCAGAAGGTCGTCGCTCAGGCTTAACGACCGGGTTGCCCTCGGCATCGCGCCATCCGGTGCCGGGGTTGTTCTCAAGAGAGGAATTCGTATGACCAACCAGGAGCTGGCGAAGGTCGCCAATGAGGTCAGGAAGGGTGTCGTGACTGCGGTTCACGCGGCCAAGTCGGGACATCCGGGTGGATCGCTCGGTGCAGCCGACATCATGACGTATCTGTACTTTGAGGAAATGAATATCGATCCTGCCGACCCTCACAAGGCCGATCGCGACCGCTTTGTGCTCTCCAAGGGTCACGCGGCGCCGGGCCTGTATTCGGTGTTGGCAAATCGCGGCTATTTTCCCGTCGAAGAGCTCGAGACGCTCCGCCATATTGGCAGCCGACTGCAGGGCCATCCCAACATGAACGATACCCCAGGCATCGATATGTCCACCGGCTCGCTCGGTCAGGGCATCTCTGCTGCAGTTGGAATGGCGCTTGCCGCTAAGCACTGGGGCGACAGCTACCGTGTCTACACGTTGCTGGGCGACGGTGAGTGCGAGGAAGGCCAGGTGTGGGAGGCGGCTATGTTTGCCGGCAACCATGCGCTCGACAATCTTGTTGCCGTCGTCGACCACAACGGCTTGCAGATTGACGGCACGATCGATGAAGTCAACTCGGCCATGCCGCTTGCCGACAAGTTCCGCGCCTTTAAGTGGCATGTGATAGAGCTAGCCGATGGCAACGACATGGCGCAGATTGAGGCGGCTTTCGCCGAAGCTCGCGAGGTGACCGGCGCGCCCGTCGCTATCATCGCCGAGACGGTGAAGGGCAAAGGCGTCTCCTTTATGGAGAACCAGGTTGGCTGGCATGGCAAGGCGCCCAATGACGAGCAGTTTGAGCAGGCCATGGCCGAGCTCGCGGCAGCAGGAGAGGAACTCTAATGGCAGAGGTCAAAAAAGTCGCCACGCGCGTAAGCTACGGCGAGGCACTCGTCGAGCTGGGCAATGAGCACGATGACTTTGTAGTGCTCGATGCCGACCTGGCTGCCGCTACGCAGACGGGTAAGTTTAAGACTGCCCATCCTGAGCGCTTTTACGATGCCGGCATCGCCGAGAGCAACCTGATGGGTCTTGCCGCCGGCATCGCGACCACGGGCCGCGTTGCTTTTGCGAGCACCTTTGCGATGTTTGCCGCCGGTCGCGCCTACGAGCAGGTCCGCAATTCCATTGGCTACCCGCACCTCAACGTCAAGATTGGCGCCACCCATGCCGGCATTTCGGTGGGCGAGGACGGCGCCACGCACCAGTGCTGCGAGGATATCGCACTCATGCGTACGATTCCGGGTATGACGGTGGTCGTTCCCGCCGACGATGTCGAGGCCCGCGCCTGTGTGCGCGCCGCCTATGAGTTTGAGGGGCCGGTCTACATGCGCTTCGGCCGCCTGGCAACACCGGTCATCAACGATCACGAGGACTACGAGTTCAAGATCGGCCGCGGTGTTGTTGTACGGGAGGGCTCTGATGTCACGATCGTCACGTGCGGTCTCATGGTCGCTGAGGCACTCGCTGCTGCCGAGGCGCTCGCTGCCGACGGCATCGATGCTGAGGTCATCAACATGCATACGATCAAACCGCTCGATGAGCGTTTGGTGGTTGCCAGCGCCAAGAAGACCGGTCGCGTGGTCACCGCCGAGGAGCATTCGATTATCGGTGGTCTTGGCGAGGCCGTTGCCTCGGTGCTCGCGGAGCAGCATCCAGTGCCGATGCGTCGCGTCGGCGTGCGCGATGTGTACGGCGAGTCCGGCCCTGCGGTCGATTTGCTGCATAAGTACGGTTTGGACGCCGACGGCATCGAAGCTGCGGTCAGGTCCGTGTTGTAAGGAAGGCTTTCCATGGGGTTTGTATCTGCCAACCAAGTGACGATTGGCTACGCCGCCGCCTCGCGCGAGGACGCGCTGCATTATCTGTCCGAGCAGGCTGTTGAGCTTGGTTTTGCCGATGACGCGTCTGCTGTAGAGGCGGCTTTTATTGCTCGCGAAAACGAGGCCGAGACTGGCCTCGTCGCCGGTTTTGCCGTTCCGCATGCCAAGAGCGATGCGATCCATACGCCGGGCGTGGCCGTGCTCAAGCTGTCCGAGCCTGTTGAGTGGCCGAGCTTTGATGGCGTGCCCGTCGATGTGGCGCTCGCGCTGTACGTGCCCGCCGGCGAAGCGGGAACCACGCACCTGCGTCTGCTCTCCAAGGCTGCCGTGATGCTGATGGATGCTGGCTTCCGTGACAGGGTGCGCGAAAGCACCGATCCTGTCGAGATTGCCGAGCTCATCAACGCCGGGCTCGAGGGCTAGAACGGGCTCTCCGTTCCATTAATCGATCCTTCTCCAAGGAAAAGGGCCGCGACGCTATAGGCGTCGCGGCCCTGTCTGCGTTTCCCCAGATAAAACCTGCCAAAATAAACCTGTCCCTTTTTGGTAGGTTACTGGTTCATGTTGCCGTGGATGTAGGGGGTGACCTCGGGGGAGATATGGCCGCAGCCTAGGTTGCGCAGGGCAGATTCGATGGCGGCGGGAAGCGGGGCCTTGCCCTCGTCGTTGACCGCGGTGCTGCCGAGGGCGGCGATCTTGGCGACGTCTGCCGGCGCGGCCTCGATATGCATGCAGCCGCCGACGAGGCGTGCGCGGACCTGGTCCAGGCCAAGGTCGTGCAGGTAGTCCTCACAGGTGCGGATTACATCGACCTTCTCGCGCGTGAGCTCCTCGCCCGTGGGGACTCGCGTGGCCAGGCAGGCTCCTGCCGGCAGGTTCCAGACGGGGTATCCCCAGGCGCGTAGCAGCTCGCGCTCCTCGTCCTTGGTAAAGCCGACCTCCATAAGCGGCGAGCGCACGCCGAGCTCCTGGGCGGCGCGCATGCCGGGGCGGTAGTCGCCGCGGTCGCTTGCGTTGCTGCCGTCGATGACGGTGGGAAAACCCAGCGACCTGGCGTGGTTGACGATGGCGGTAAAGCCGGCGCGCTTGCAGTGGTAACAGCGGTCGGCGTCGTTGCAGGCTACCTGGGGGAGCTGCAGCTGATCGACCGAGAGGTTGAGCACGGGGAGCTTGAAATGCGGCCCCTCATCGGCCTGCCCGTCAACCGCCCGCTCAAACGAAGCCTGCTCGGGCGTGCCGATGAGCGGCGTGGTGAGGTGAACGAGAAGCGTGCTGGCGGGCATGATGCGGGCGCAGACTGCGGCCAAAAAGCTGCTGTCGACGCCACCGGAAAAGCCGATGGCGACGCGTCCGTATGCCAAAAGCAGCTGCTCGAGCGCTGTGAGTTTGTCCTGAAGCCCCTCTGCAGGTGCGGTGGTGTCTGAAAGCATGAATCGATCCTTGCCGTTGAGTACTCGGTCGAAAACTATAATCCTACCGAGCCGCTTGTCATAAGACTTCTATCTATGTAACGAAAGTGCAATATGCTATATACGTTATATACAAGTTTACAGGTGCGGTAAAGTTGCGGGAGTACAGCAGCGCGAAGCGATGGGGGACCGATATGATCAATGCCGTTATTTTCGACATGGACGGAACGCTGGTCGATACCGAGCGTTTGGGTATCAAGGCGTGGAAGGCGGGCGCGGCCGAGCTGGGATTCGCGATTGATGATGCGCTGATCCATCAGTTTATCGGCCGCACGCTGCCTGATGTCATGGAGATCCTTGATGGGCATTACGGCGGCCGCGAAACCGCTGAGGCGATCTATCGTAGTCACAAGGAGATTCGCGACGAGATGGTCAAGACTGATCTGGAGCTTAAGGGCGGTGCCGCCGAGTGCCTGGACGAGCTGCTGGCTGCGGGCTATCACGTGGGTCTTGCGACGTCGTCGCGCCATGTTACCGCCGAGCGCAACCTTAAGATGGTCGGCCTCTTTGATAAGTTTGAGACGGTGACCTGCGGCGAGGACGTCGTACACGGCAAGCCCGACCCTGAGATGTACCTGCTCGCCTGCGAGCGCGCGGGCTTTGCTCCCGAGGAGTGCGCCGTGGTCGAGGATTCCCGCAACGGCTGCGTCTCGGGCATCACGGCCGGCTGCCACGTCTTTGCCGTTCCCGACATCGTGCCGCTGCCGCAGGACGTGGTGGATGGCTGCGAGACTGTGCTCGATACGCTGTTCGATCTGCCGGCCGCGGTCAAGGCCGTGCGCTAGCGTTCGCACGTGAGTCGCCATATCCCGCACCCGATCCCGCGGGACGGTGACGGTAACTTTTAGTTTGTGGTTGTCGAGGGCGAGGACGTTGACGGCCCGACTCACCACATGGCTGCCTGCCTGGTCAGCCAGGCTGACACGATCCTTAAGGTCGCCAAGATTTTGAAAGTGCCTGTCGAGGTCGTTTGCCGCCAGTTTAGTTGCGCGGTTTTGCCAAACCACGCAACGACTCGACGCTGTAGCGTTCAAATGAGAAACCACCGCAAGGGGGACGGTCCCCTTTGCGGTGGTTATGGCTGTTCAGGGGCCGAGCTGTGACTCCAGTCTCGGTCTACTCCAGGAGCCAGTCGATCACGTTGCGCTTGCGGACTCCTTCGTAGTTCGCGTCCGCAAACAGCGTGTCGAGCGTAAGAAGCGTCTTGGGGTAGTTGTCTCGGACTTTCTTAAAGGGGGCCAACTCTCGATTGAGGGTAGTTTCGTCGAGCGTTGTGGCTGAAACCTGAAAATAGGCTGTCTCGTCTGACTTTAGGGCAACAAAATCGATTTCCCCGCCGTCGATATTGCCCACGTAGACGTCGTATCCACGGCGTAGGAGCTCGAGATAAACAACATTTTCGAGGATATGACCGATATCGCTGCTTTGGGTTTTGACGAGAGCACCTCTAAGTCCAAGGTCAACGGCGTAGTATTTGCCGTTTGTTGAAAGAAGCTGCCGACCGCGCACGTTATAGCGCGGAGCAAAGTACAGCACAAGGCTGTCTGTTAAGCCTTTGAGGTATTTGGCTACGGTTTTCTGGTCGGTTTTGTTGCCGTTGGACGAGAGCGTGTCGGAGATTTTTTTAATCGAGATCCGGTTTCCAATGCTATGGAGTAGGAACTTGGTGATATCGCGCAGGGTCGGGACGTCCGAGACCTTCAGGCGTTCGATAACGTCGCGTATGACGATGGTATCGTAGAGGCTCATAAGATAATCGCGCGCCTGGGGTCCCTGAATACCCGTCTCGGCGATAAAGGGAAAAGAGCCCCGGGTGATGTACTCGTCAAACAACTGCGCAGGAGCCTTTCCGTCATTGGTTTTTGCCGAGCAAAACTCTTTAAAGGATAGGGGCAGCATCTTGAGCTCTACGTAGCGGCCGGAGAGCAAAGTTGCCAGCTCGCTCGAGAGCAGATAAGCGTTGGAACCGGTTATGTAGAGGTCGACATTGTCCTTGATAAAAAGACTGTCGACGGCTTTTTCGAAATGCTCGACGTGCTGTATCTCGTCCAGAAAAACGTAGTTCATCTTATCGAGGACGAGTCTGGCGGAAATGTAGTCGTAGAGCGCTCTATACGACGTAAGCGACTCGAACTCCAGGTCTTCAAAGTTGAGGGATATAACCTGGTCGCCTGTGATTCCATGATCGCGCAGGTAGCTACGGTAGATTTCGAATAGCTTTGATTTGCCGGACCTTCGCACGCCCGAAACGACCTTGATGACGTGCGAGTCTTTCCACGAAATGAGCCAGTCGAGGTACTGTTTGCGATCAATCAGATTCATGAAACCCCTTTCTTGGCGAGAAAAAACTGGAGCAAAATCAATGCTTATAGGAAATATCTAAAAATATGGAATTGAGTCTATTTTAACAAAAAAGTTAATGAAAAATGGATGACATTCCATAAATATCCGTAGCCGCAGGTCCGGCTAAACGGGGAGGGCACATGGGGCCAGTAAAAAACGCCGCAGCGGGCCTGTTCCCGTTGCGGCGTTTTTTTGTTACAAGTAGGCGCCCAGGTTGATGTCGGTTGTCGGGACCATGGGTTGGCCCGTCGGGTGCGGCTTGGCCTTTTGGGTGCTCACGCGCTCGAGCAAGAAGGGACGCACGAGCTCCTGACGGTTAATGTCCTCGCTGGCCGTGACCGTGGTGACGGTGCGCGCGGCGGAGCCGATGCGGACTCGTTTGGTCTTGGCGGCAGGTTTATCCTCGATTTGTTCCATGAGCAGCTGCACGCCCTTGCGGCCGATCTCGTAGCCCGGTGGTGCTACCGTGGTGAGGGGGACCGATCCGCTCCAGGCAAGCGGGTTGCCATCGCAGCCGGCAACAAGAATCTGGCCGGGGACGGAAATGCCCTTGTCGATCAGCGCCGAGATAACGCCCGAGGCCAATACGTCGGTCAGGCCGATGACAAAATCGGGGCGCTCGTCAGCAGGGCGCTCGGCAATCTGGGCACCGATACTGTAGCCGTCGGCTGCGGTATTCCATTCGCCGGCGTCGATGACCTCAATTTTGATATCGGGATGCAGGGCAAGTGCCTTGTGGATGCCAAGGACGCGCAGAGTGAGCTGCATGAATGCTGCTCGACCCACAACGACAATATGGCGTGCGCCGCGGGCGATGGCGAGCTCGGCGATAATGCGCCCCTGTGCCTCGTTGTCGGCGGCCACGTAGTAACCGGGTTCTGAACAATGGACGTCCAGATGGACGATCGGCACGGGCATTTTAGTCATGGCCGGGTGCCAGTCGGGGGACGCCATGGGCTGAACCATGACGCCGGACATCTGCGTGCCCATAAAATAGCGCAGGTAATGGTCTTCGAGAATGTCATCGTTATCGGCGTTGGCGATGAGCAGGTCGTAGCCGTGCTTGCGGGCCTCGTTGTGGGCGCCGCTGGCGATTTGGAGTGAAAAACCGTGATCGAGACGGGGGAGCACCAGGCCAAAGGACTTGGTGGCGCCGCCCGCGAGCTGGCGAGCGCTTTGGTTGGGCAGGTAGCCAAGGCGATTGATGGTCTCGTTGATGAGCTTGAGGGTCTCGGGACGCAGCTTTTCGGGGTGGTTGAGCGCGTTGGAAACCGTGCCCAGCGAAACCCCGGCTTCGCGCGCGACGTCGCTGATTTTAACCTTTGCCATAGCGGCCCCTTTGATGCGTTTCAAGTACAAGCCAGATTGTAGCATCCCAAACCTACCAAAAAGGGACAGGTTTATTTTGGCAGGTTTTATCTGGGGAAACGCCGTCGCCAGCGCGACCACCACAAAGGTGCCTGTCCCCATTGTGGTGGTTTGGACCGGCTGGGCATGTGTGCATCGGGTGGTATCTAAGTTGAGATACCACTTCTGGTATATCAGCTTGCGTTTGCGTGAGTACAATACTCGAACGTCGTACGTCTCAGCGCCCCTTGTGCGTGGACGTCTTGCAGTCACGCGAACGAAGGGATTTATCCTATGTGCGGAATTGTCGGCTACACCGGCTCTGATATTGCAAAGAACATCCTGGTCACGGGCCTCAAGCGTATGGAGTATCGCGGCTATGACTCCTCGGGCGTTGCGCTCGAGGTGGGCGAGGGCGCCGCGGCGCACCTCGACGTCATCCGCCGCGTGGGCAAGGTCGCGGGCCTGGAGAGCGAGCTTTCCAACATCGACAGTGACGCTACCTGCGGTATCGGCCACACCCGTTGGGCCACCCACGGCAAGCCCTCCGTCGTTAACGCCCATCCCCACACCAGCTGCGACGGTCGTATCGCCATCGTCCACAACGGCATCATCGAGAACTTCGCCGAGCTGCGCGAAGAGCTGGAGGGTCGCGGCCACCACTTTAAGAGCGAGACCGATACCGAGGTCTTCGCGCATCTGATCGAAGAGGCCTATGCCGAGACGCACGACCTGATGGCCTCCGTGCGCGAGGCTTGCACCCACGTGGTCGGTGCCTATGGTCTGGCCGCCGTGTGCGCTGACGAGCCCGGCGTGATCGCCGTAGCCCGCAAGGATTCCCCGATTGTGGTCGGCGCGGGCGAGACCGGCGCCTATGTCGCCTCCGATGTCATCGCGCTCATCGACGCCACCCGCGATGTCGTGGTGCTCGAGGACGGTCAGTTTGCCAAGCTCACGCTCGCAGGCGTCGAGTACACCGACGAGGCCGGCAACGTTATCGAGCCCAAGGTCACCCACATCGACTGGGACCTGGACATGGCCGAAAAGGGCGGTTATCCCGACTTTATGCTCAAGGAAATCCACGAGCAGCCGCGCGTCGTGCGCGACACGCTGGTCGGTCGTATGACGCCGGCCGGCGAGCTCGACATCGACGAGCTGGGCCTTTCGCTCGAGGAACTCAACGACATCGACCGCGTCTACGTGATCGCTTGCGGAACCAGCTATCACGCTGGCCTCATTGCCAAGAATCTCATCGAGGGCTGGGCTCGCATCCCCACCGAGGTTGAGGCGGCCAGCGAGTTCCGTTATCGCAATCCCATCATTACGCCGACGACGCTTGTCGTTGCCGTGTCCCAGTCGGGCGAGACAGCCGATACCCTTGCCGCCATTCGCGACGCGCGCATCAAGGGCGCCAAGGTCTTCGGCATCACCAACGTGGTGGGCAGCCCCGTGGCGCGTGAGAGCGACGGCGTCATCTACACCAAGGCCAACAAGGAGATCGCGGTCGCCTCGACCAAGAGCTTCATCGGCCAGGTCGTGAGCCTGACGCTGCTGGCTCTGCTGCTAGCGCAGGTCAAGTACCGCCTGACCACCAAGCAGGCGCGCATGCTGTTCCGCGAGCTTTCCGATACGGCCGAGCAGATCCAGTGGATTTTGGATACCCAGACCGAGGCCGTGCATGAGGCCGCCCTGCTGTGCAAGGACGCGCAGTCCGCACTGTTCGTGGGTCGCGGCATGGGTGCCGCTATTTCCTACGAGGGCGCGCTCAAGCTCAAAGAGGTCAGCTACCTGCACGCCGAGGCCTACGCCGCCGGCGAGATGAAGCACGGCCCCATCGCCCTGATCGACCCGGGCTTCCCTGTCATCGCCGTGGCCACCAAGAGCGCCACCTACGACAAGACCGTGTCGAACCTTATGGAGTGCAAGGCACGCGGCGCCAAGGTCATCGTCGTTGCCACCGAGGGCGACGAGGAGATCAACAAGATCGCCGACTGCATCGTCCGCGTGCCGGCAGTCCGCGACGTGTTCAGCCCCATCACGGCGAGCGTTCCTCTGCAGCTGCTCGCCCGCGAGGTCGCCATCCTGCGCGGCTGCGACGTCGACCAGCCCCGTAACCTGGCGAAAAGCGTCACGGTCGAATAATCGAGTTCCGCCGTTCTAGCGACTAAGGCCCGGCTCCGCATCAAGACGGAGCCGGGCCTTGTTGTATTTTCCCAGATAAAACCTGCCAAAATAAACCTGTCCCTTTTTGGCAGGTTAGCGGAGCTTGCTGGTCTCGAAGTACTCGGGGAACTGGTCCAGAACCTCGGTCTGGTTGCGGAACATCATATGCAGGTGCTTGCTGACCAAAAAGCTCGCTTCGATGGGATCGCGACCGGCGATGGCACGGCGAATCTGCTTGTGCTCGTTCACGATGTCCTGATTGTCGAGAACCTGCGTGGCGGCGCGCAGCCAGCGGAAGCGCTCCAGGTCGGCATTGGTCTCTTCGAGCCACGACCACACGGTGCTGCGGCATGCGATGCTAAAAATCATGTGATGCATGAGGTTGTCGCTCAAAAAGAAGCCGATGCGATCCTCTTCGGCCATGGCCTTTTCCTGCAGCGCGATGGCGCGGTCGAGCTGCTCGATGCCGGCCGACGTGGCGCGCGCACAGCACTCCACAATCACCTGCTTTTCCAGATGCTCGCGGATGTAACAGGCACTCTCGGCAAGGGTGAGGTTGATGGGTGAGACGTAGGTACCGCTCTGGGGCACGGTGCGCACCAGGCCCTCTTGCGCCAGACGCACCAGTGCCTCGCGCACAGGGGTGCGCCCCATATCCAGGTCGTCGCAAAGTTGCTTGACGCCCAGCTTTTCGCCCGGCTTGTAGTCCAGGTAGACGATTTTGCGTCGAATGGTGTGGTAGGACTGGTCCTGTAGGCTCGTTTCCTGCTCGCCGACGTGCATCGATTCTTCCATAGCGCCTCGCAACTGTTCTATCAAACTCATATGTCAGTTGTTAATTATGCCGCGAATCAGCTCTCCACGGTGGGTAATTCGGCTGTTGCCTGAGAACTATTGCGGCATCTTAGTCTGTGTTTGCGCAAGGCTGCGCTCAATGTTGCCGTATCATAAGCCGTCGAAAACGTGAAATAGAAAGAAGGAATCCCATATGCAACTGGCAAATATCGCACGTGAGCGCTGGAAAGGCGTCCTGTTCTGTCTGATTATCGCCATCCCCGCAACGTTGCTCGGCAAGCAGGTTGAGGTGGTCGGCGGTCCGGTATTCGCCATCCTCTTTGGCATGGTCCTGGCGCTCGTCTTTTCCAAGAACCGTCGCGAACAGCTCGCCGCCGGCGTCACCTATACGTCCAAAAAAGTCTTGCAGTATGCGGTCATCCTGCTTGGCTTTGGCATGAACCTCTCCCAGATTCTGTCCAAGGGCGCCCAGTCGCTGCCGATTATCGTGGCGACGATCTCGACCTCGCTCGTCATCGCCTTTGTTCTTTGCCGCGTCATGAACGTGCCGGGCAAGATTGCGACGCTTGTGGGTGTGGGTTCGTCGATTTGCGGCGGTTCTGCCATCGCCGCGACCGCACCCGTCATCGATGCCGACGATCGCGAGATTGCCCAGGCCATTTCGGTCATCTTCCTGTTTAACGTTATCGCGGCGCTCGTGTTTCCAACGCTCGGCGGCATGCTCGGGCTGACCAACGAGGGCTTTGGCCTGTTTGCCGGCACCGCCATCAACGACACCTCGTCCGTAACGGCTGCGGCGAGCGCCTGGGACAGCATGCATCCCGGCGCCAATGTGCTCGAGAGCGCCACGGTGGTCAAGCTCACCAGGACGCTGGCCATCATTCCCATCACGCTGGCGCTTGCTTGCTGGCAGATGCATCTGGCGCGCAAGGCCGGCGGCGACGCCAAAAGCACGTTCTCCCTCAAACGCGCGTTTCCCCTGTTTGTGCTGTTCTTTGTGCTGGCGAGCGTGATCACTACGGTGTTTCAGCTTCCCGCGTCCTTTACGGCGCCCATCAAGGAGCTGTCGAAGTTCTTTATTGTGATGGCCATGGCGGCTATTGGTTTTAATACCGATATCGTCGAGCTGGTCAAAAAGGGCGGCAAGCCCATCGCATTGGGCTTTTGCTGCTGGATTGGCATCGCGTGCATGAGTTTGGGAATGCAGCACGTACTGGGAATCTGGTAGAGAAGTAGCTTGTTTGCGTGCTGCGTGCTGGTGGGCGCATTCTCACGGTGGAGCGATAGGAGCTCTTGCGGGTATGGCTTGTCCGCAGGTTTATAAGTCCCGAAGAGCTCTTATCGCCCCGCCAGGATGGCGATGCGGGGCAACACCTATACTCGCAGGACGGCGCTTTCTGCCCTATAGTGTTTGGTGAGCAATATCGTTCAATTTTGAAACACTCGGTCGTGCGACCGTCGGCGGCCGCATGTCGCCGCGGACAGGGGCAAATCATGGATAGCGATGCCAAGCTGAACATCTTGACCGAGGCCCTGGCTGCTGCCGGGGCCTCGGCATTGGCAATCGATGCGCGTGGGGACGTCGCGATCTCGACCATGAATGACGCGGCTCTTGAGCGGGATGTGGCGGCTTTTGTCGCTGAGCGCCTCGACCGTATAGGAGACGGCGCGCGTCTGGTTATGGGGCGTGCGGGTACGCGCCTGAGCCTGACCGTTCGCCCCACCGACAAAGAGGGCGGGGGCCTTTGGGTCGTCGTGGTCCGCGAGGTGCGCGGCGCCGCGGCGCATGCGGGCATCGAGTGGCTCAACGCCGACGAAGTTGAGGCCCGCTATGAATCGAGCGCGTACGGCATCGTTGAGGGTGCCGCTGCGGTAGCTGCACCGGTTTCCGAGAGCTATGCGCGCGGCGTGCCCCTTATGCTCGAGGGCGAGCTGGGCGCGGGCCAGATCGAGATCGCCAAGCGCCTCTATCTGGACGGTCCTTTTGCCGATCAGCCCTTTGTTTCCGTCGCGCTCGATGAACTCACCGATCGCGGTTGGCGCCATGTGCTCAAAAGCTCCGAATCGCCGCTGTTCCAAACGGGGCTGACACTTTGCATTGAGGGCTGGAATGCGGTTGGCCCCCAGCGCCTCCGCGAGCTGGTCTCCACGATGGCCGACACCGCGTTGGCGACGCGCTGTCATGTGGTGCTGACGGCGAATGACATGCCGGGCGGCAGCGAAAGCGATCAGGCTGCTTTTGTGTCCGATCGTTTTGCCTGCGCGGTGAGCGTGGCGCCGGCGATTGCCGAACAGGGAGCTGCGTCGACAAAGGTTGCGCGCTATCTGGAATATCTCGCTGATGCGTTTGGAACGGTAGCGCCCACGCTGTCCGCCGCGGCGGCGAAGATGCTCGATGCTTACCGCTGGCCGCGGAACTATCTGCAGCTTCGCGAGGTCTCGGAACGACTGTATATATTGGCGGGGGCAGGCACGGTTGAGCGTGCAGTGGCGGAGGAAGTGCTCGCCCAAGAGGACGTGATCAAAACCGCGACCTTTGGCGCTCCGACGCTCGACAGCGATCTGTATATCCTGCGACCCCTGGTCGATACCGAACGAGATATCGCGCACCTGGTCGTAGGCCATCTCCACGGCAACCGAACCCGTGCGGCGGAGGTGCTGGGCATAAGCCGTACAACGCTGTGGCGCTTGCTGAAGGACGATGACCGTTGAGCGAGGCGCCCGTGACCGCGCGCGATGCGTGTGCTACAGTCCAAAGCGTTATTGTTTCGATTTGGTTACGGCGTGCGAGGGCATATGGCTGAGACTACAAAACCGAGCCGCAGAAGGCGGAGTGCCGCGCCGGTTAACCGACGCACAACATCGGTGACGTGGGGCAAGCATGCCTCTGGGTTCGATGGCTCATTTAAGCGTACGAAATACGGCTATCCGTCGGCAAGCGCCCGCTTGGCCATGCAGGCCGAGTCGTCGCTGTGGGGTCGTAAGCGCGTGGTGGGCTCCAAGCTCAAGCACGATGGAACGCTCGGTTACATCAGCCGCGGGGCGGCTCGCCGCAGTGGGCTCAATCCTGCTGGTTGGCATCGTTATGTGCCGATTGTGGCCGTCGTTGCGGCGATCGTCATCGCACTCGCTGCGCTTGGCTACGCCGGCGGTGGCGCCAACTTGGACGCAGTGTTTAAATCGCCCGAACTCGCGCATGCGGGCACAGAAGTTGTCGAGGGCGCTCAGACCCAGACGGGCGTCGCGCCCCAGCGTGGTATCGTTGCGGCGGCCTCCACCATCGCCGATGCTCAAAAGGACGAGAGCGAACATGGCAACGATACCGAAGCGACTCAGGAGAACGAAGCCGCATCGAACCAGACATAAAGATAAGTTGCGGTGGAATACGGACTAAATGGGCTCATATAGAGCCAAAACAGTCCGTATTTCACCGCAACTGAATAGGGCCGCAGAAGGGGACGTTCCTGAGCTACCTGATGTACACTACGTTGTCGCGACGCGGTTTTGCTTCGGGGAGCGTGTCCTCGGCGTAGCCTAGGATGCAATTACCGACACCGCGCAGGCTGCCATCCGCTGGCAGGCCCCAGTTGGCTAGCAGTTCCAGGCCTTCGGGCGAGTCAAAGACCTCGTGCGCGCGGTGAATCCAGCACGAATCGACACCCAGCGCATAGGCGGCGTTGAGCAGATTGCCCATGGCAAGCGACCCGTCTTCCAGATGTGTGGGCACGCTGCGATCGACGAGCACCACCACAACGGTCTTGGCGCCGTAGAAGGGGTCGCCGTCGCTGCCCATAACCTGGGCGTTGAGCTGCGAGAGGCGCTCGACGGTTGCAGGGTCGGTAACGGCGACAAACGTAACCGGCTGGCGCCCCATGCCGCTCGGTGCATACTGACCAGCCTCGATAATGCGTGCAAGCTTTTCGGCCTCGACGGGACGATCGCTGTATTTGCGGCAGCTGCGGCGGTGGATGAGCGCTTCGATGGTCTCCATGGGTCCTCCAGACGTTGGTTTTAGATGCCCCGTTCTTACCCGTCGAGCTAAAACTGTAATCGCGCGCGAAACCTCAAATAACGCTAGCTACCAATTGGAAAAGTAGGTTTGCATAAAATCGCAGGCAAAATGTGAGAAGCGAGTGAGTTGGTCAAACGTTTTATCCCGTCTACCCTGCGGTTTTTTACCACTTGCCTAAATGACGAACGCATAACCTCTGATAAAGGTTTTACTAAAGGAGTGCCAACGTTTATCAATGCGCCGTGGTGGCGCCGGGCCAGGAGGTAACATCATGTTCCAGGCTGGAGATGTCGTCGAGACCGACTTCGAAGGATTTCTGAAGCTGCTGCGTTCCAAGGCGCGCGCTTTCGTGTCGATCAACGATCACGAGTACTACATCACGCACACCGATGGCTATTGGCGTGTTCAGGATTGCGAGGCCCTCAACGACAAGGGCCACTTTACTGACTGCTCCGAGCTGGTCAACACAGTCTGCGAGGTCGTCGAGCTGCCGTGGATTGCCGGCAAGAGCCTGCATGACAGCTTCTCGGGCGCTACGGTCTATGAGGCCGTCGCCGCTTAACGGGCAATAAAACCCGATTTTCACGTGACCGCTGGCGCTGCCCCCGCGCCGGCGGTCTTTTTCTGCCGATAGGCCATAAAAGTGCAAGCATTTGCGGAGAGCCTGTTGACGATAGTCAAAACTCGGACTAATCTAGAGATACAAAATTGGTCAAAAATCGGACAATCGAATGGTGGGATAGATGAATAGTGCGGTTACGCTGGTCGACTTCGACCGGTTGCTCAATGGACTCGACCATATCTATTCGGAGTTCTCGCGCGCCTGCGGTCTTTCGGACTGCGCTTACTGGATGCTCGTCGATACCAGCACGGCGGGCGGCAGTGTTGCCGTAAGCTGTCTGACAAGCGAATGGTTCTACAGCAAGCAGACTATCAACTCGGCAATTAAAACCTTGACGGCGCGGGGCTTCGCAACGTTGGAGTTTGCCGAAGGCAGCCGTAAGAACAAGGTTGTGCGTTTGACCGAAGCGGGCATGCGGTTTGCCGAGCGTTATGCGTTGCCGGCACTCAAGGCCGAACAGCGAGCCTTTGGTGCGCTTGAGCCATGTGAGCAGCGCGAGATTATGCGCTTGATCGGCAAATTCTCTCGGGTGCTCGGCGATGAGTGCGATGCCTTTAAGCAGCATATCGCTGCCGAGAGCCAGGCCGAGAATCAAGGTGAGGGGGAGTCGTGCGACTCTTAATGAGGTTTATGAAGCCGTATCGCAGGCTTGTCGCGGTGACGTTGTTGGTGCTGCTAATCGACAACGTCGGTACGCTGTTGGTTCCCACGATGCTGGCGAACATGGTCAACACCGGCATCACCACGGGCGATGTCGACTACATCCTGCGCAACGGCCTCTACATGCTTATCGCGACCGGCATGGCCAGCGGCGGCGCGGTGCTGGGCTGCTATCTTTCGGCGCGCCTGGCCGCCAACGTGGCCTGCGATATCCGCAACGCCGTCTACGACAAGTCGCTTGAGCTGTCTGCCAGCGACTTTGAGCGCTTTGGCACGGGCTCGATGATCACGCGTTCGCTCAACGACATCAACGTGATCCAGCAGGCGATTCTGCAGACGATTCAACTGGTGCTGCCGGTGCCGTTTTTGGCCGTGGCGGGCATCATCTTCGCCTGGTTTATCGATCCCGCCATGGGCACGCTGCTGGGCGTCGTGGTTGCGATCGTGCTGGTGGCGGCGGTCTTTACGGTCGCTAACGCCGCGCCGATTTTTATGCGCCTGCAGAGCTTTATCGACCGCATGAACGTGGTGCTGCGCGAGAACATCGTGGGCGTTCGCGTCATCCGCGCCTTTAATAAAGAGCGCCACGAGGAGCAGCGCCTGGACGAGGTGTTTAGCGAGTACGCGGACAACGCCATTAAGGTCAACCACCTTTTTGTGGGGCTCGACAGCTCCAGCTTCTTTTTGATGAACATTGCCGAGGTGGCGGTGCTGTGGGTGGGCGGCAACCGCGTGGGCGCCCACGCCATGCAGATCGCGAGCATCTCGGCGGTGCTGGAGTACGCGCTTCTGATCCTGTTCTTTGTGATGATGGCGCAGATGGTGGTGCTGACGCTTCCGCGTGCCGCCGCATGTCTGAACCGCGCACAGCAGGTGCTGGAGATTAAGCCGAGCATCGTCGATGGCCAGCGTACGCTCGATGCGGCCGCGTCCGACTCAAAGGACGGGGCCGATACGGTCGCCGTGTTCGATCACATGTCGTTTCGCTTTGACGATGCCGACGAGGACACCCTGTGCGACCTGAGCTTTGCCTGTCGTCGCGGGCAGACCACCGCGATCGTGGGCTCGACGGGCTCGGGCAAGTCGACGGTGGCAAAGCTTCTACTGCGCTTCCACGATGCCACCAAGGGCATCATTCGCCTGGACGGCGTCGATCTGCGCGAGCTTTCGCAAGGTGAGATTCGCGGGCGCATTGCCTATGTGCCGCAGAAGGCGTGGCTGTTCTCGGGTACCGTGGCAAGCAATCTGCGCTTTGGCAACGAGGACGCGACCGAGGCGGACATGCTTCATGCGCTGCAGGTTGCCCAGAGCACCTTTGTGCTCGATCAGCCGCAGGGGCTCGATACCCCGGTGGTGCAGGGCGGTACGAACTTTTCGGGCGGCCAGCGCCAACGTCTGGCCATCGCCCGTGCGCTCATGAAGCATGCCGATCTATATATCTTCGACGATAGTTTTTCGGCCCTGGACTTTAAGACCGATGCAGCCCTGCGCCATGCGCTGCAGGACGAGACGCGCGACGCCGCGGTGCTCATCATCGCGCAGCGCATCTCGACGATTCTGCACGCCGACCAGATTGTCGTGCTCAAGGATGGCGAGGTCGTGGGCCTGGGCACGCATGGCGAGCTTATGGAAACCTGCGAGGTGTACCGCGCCATCGCGGAATCGCAGATGAAGGGAGGTGAGTAGCATGACCGAGGAGCTCAAGAAGCAGGGCGACCTTGTCGATGCCGCCGCTGCGGACGCTGCCGATAAAACGGTCGACCAGGCTGCCGCGTCGACCGAGCTGGATGACGCCGCCAAGGCGGCGGCCGGGCGCGAGGCTCGTCGTCAAGCGCTTTACGAGGAAAACGAACGAGCCGAGGATGAGCGTGCCCGCGCCGAGGCAGAGCGCATGCGCGACGTGGATGACGAAGACGAAGACGAGACGCCCCGTGATACCTGGGCGACGGTGCGCCGCCTGTGGAGCGAGGCTGCCGGCGACCATTGGCGCTTCTATATCGTGTTTGCGAGCATTGTGTTCTATGTCATCTTTAACACCGCCGCGCCGGCATATAGCGCCCGCGTGATCGATGAGCTGTGGGGCCACATTCAGGTGGCGTTTGCCAACGGAACCACCTTCAACATCACCTGGGAGAACTGCGGCAAGACCATCTTCGTCTACTTTATGATCTGGACTGCCGCCGCCTCGTTCTATGCGCTCCAGAGCTTTTTGATGTCGAGCGTGGCCGAACGCCTCAACCTGCGTCTACGCAACCGCATCGCACAAAAGCTCAACCGTCTGCCGCTTGCCTTCTTTGATGCGCATCGTCCCGGTGAGGTCGTCAGCCGTGCGACCAACGACTTGGACAAGATGTCCGAGAGCATGCAGCGCGGATTGCTGCAGCTGCTTGTGTCGATCGGCACCGTGGTGGGCGCCGTGGGCGTGATGTTCGTGTTTAGCGTGCCGCTTACGCTAGTCTTTTTGTTCTTTACGGCGTTGTCGCTGCTGGTGACCAAGGTGGTTTCGCGCCGTACGCATGATGTGACGGGCGAGCGTCAGGAGTGGGTGTCCAAAATCACGAGCGCGGTCGAGGAAGGCTATTCGGGCCGTTTGGTGATTCGCGCATTCAACCGCGAGCACCAGAGCTCTGCCGAGGTGCACGAGGCCTCGGGCGAGCTGGCGCGCGTGAGCACCAAGGCCGACTTTATGATTAACGCCGTCGGACCCGCGGTTCGCTTTATCGGTCGCCTGGCGCAGATTGTGATTGCGCTCGTGGGCTGCAGCATGCTGGTCGCCGGTCACATGACCGTCGGCGTGTTCCAGGCGTTCTTCCAGTTTATCTACGAGGCGTCCGAACCCATGACGCAGCTGTCGTTCACTTTTAACTCGCTGCAGAGCGCGCTGGCGAGTGCGGAGCGCGTGTTCGACCTGCTTGATGAGCCCGAGATGGAGGCCGATCCGCTGCCGGACGAGGCCGCCAAGCTGCCGGGTCGCATTGAGGGCCGCGTCGCTTTTGAGCACGTGCGCTTTGGTTATTCGCCCGACAAGCCGCTTATGCGCGACGTGTCGTTTGCCGCCGAGCCGGGCCAAAAGATCGCCGTGGTGGGAACCACGGGTGCGGGTAAGACCACGCTCATCAACCTGCTTATGCGCTTTTACGAGATCGACGGCGGCCGCATTACGCTCGACGGCGTGGACACAAGCTGCATGGACCGCGGCGAGCTGCGCCAGCAGTTTGGCATGGTGTTGCAGGACGCCTGGCTGTTCGATGGCACCATTGCCGAGAACATCGCCTATGGCTGTCCCGAGGCGACGCGCGAGGAGATTGTCGCGGCCGCACGTGCCGCTCAGGTCGACTTCTTTGTGCGCACTATGCCGCAGGGCTACGACACACGGGTGGCTAACGATGCCGAGAGCATCAGCCAGGGCCAACGTCAGCTGCTGACCATCGCGCGCGTGCTGCTCAACAACCCGGCGATCCTCATCCTGGACGAGGCGACGTCGAGCGTGGACACGCGCACCGAGCTTGCCATCGGCCGCGCCATGGACGCGCTCATGCGCGGGCGCACGAGCTTTGTGATCGCGCACCGTCTGTCGACGATTGTTGATGCCGACCTCATCCTGGTCATGGATCACGGCAATATCATCGAGCAGGGTACGCACAAGGAGCTGCTGGCTGCCGAGGGCGCTTACGCCGACCTCTACCTAAGCCAGTTCGCATAAGGTGACAAAGGGGCAGTCCCGCATGTCGCATCGAAAAGAAGGCGCGCCGGGGGCTGATTCCCTGGCGCGCCTTTTGTGCTGGCGTTCATGCTGTGGCGGCTGCCCACGGCCCTAGCGCTCGTCCACGAGCTTGGCGACGAGGGCTTTGAGCTCGGCCACCTCTCGCTCGAGTTCCTTGACGCGACGGGCGTTTTCGTTGATGCCCTGGCGGTTGAGGGCGCTCTGCTCGGCGGCATCGTCGGGCATGTACTCGCGATGCTGCTTGGCGTCGAAGCTCTCCTCGAACACGCGGCAGCCGTTGCGCTTGATGATGCGCCCGGGCACGCCCACGACGGTGCAGTTGTCGGGCACGTCCTTGACGACGACCGAGTTGCCGCCGATCTTGACGTTGTCGCCAATGTGGATGTTGCCAAGCACCTTGGCGCCCGTGCCCACCGTGACATTGTTGCCCAGGGTGGGATGGCGTTTGCCGGTCTCGTTGCCGGTACCGCCGAGCGTGACGCCTTGGTAGAGCACGCAGTTGTCGCCCACAATGGTGGTCTCGCCGATGACAACGCCCATGGCGTGGTCGATAAAGAAATGTTTGCCGATCTGTGCAGCGGGATGAATCTCGACGCCGGTGATGTGGCGGGTGATTTGCGAGAGCACCCGGGCGAGCGAGCGATGGCCGTGCTCCCACAGCCAGTGCTCGGGCACGTGGTTCCACTTGGCGTGCAGGCCGGGGTACGAAAGAAAAATGACCAGACCGTTTTGCGCGGCGGGGTCCTGCGCTTGGACGGTCTTGATGTCCTCGCGAATGGTATTGATAAAGCTCACTGGCCGCCCTCCCTCAGCGCCGTGACAATGCGATTCAATAAAGTATAGCGATTCGCTAGGGATTAAGAAGGGCGATCTTGCTTTGCTTTGGGCGACAAGTGTCAGTTATGCAAACTTGCTGGTAATGGAGTCATGCTTTTGTGGGGTTGCGCACGAGGGGGCGCCGCAACCGTATACTGGTCAACTTGGACGTGTCCGCGCCCACAACTGAGAGGTTTTACTTCATGGGTTTCATTAACTTTATCGCCGAGCTGCTCAAGGACCCGCGCACCGCGATCGCCAGTTGGATCGCCGCCGGCCCGCTTATGGCCTACGGCTGCGTGTTCCTAATTATCTTTATCGAGACGGGCGTGGTGTTCTTCCCGTTCCTTCCCGGCGATTCGCTGCTGTTCGCTTCGGGCTTCTTTGCCCACAACGGCGGCTTTAACATCGTGGCCCTGTTGGCCGTCGCATGGACGGCCGCCATCTTGGGCGACCAGTGCAACTTTATGATCGGCCATTTCTTTGGCCGAAAGATCATCGTCTCGGGCAAGGTCAAGGCCATGACGCCCGAGCGCATTAAAAAGTCCGAGGACTTCCTTGACAAGTGGGGCCACCTGGCCATCTTCCTGGGTCGCTTCTTCCCGTTTATCCGCACCTTTGTGCCCTTCATCGCCGGTATGGGCGGCATGCACTGGCGCAACTTTGTCATCTATAACGTGCTGGGCGGTATCACCTGGTCGACGGTCTTTACACTGCTGGGCTATTTCTTTGGCGGCATTCCCTTTGTGCAGGAGCACTTTGAGCTGCTGATCGTGGGCATTGTTGCCGTGTCGATTATTCCGACCGTGGTCGGTTTGGTTAAGGCAAAGCTGGGCAAAAAGAACGCGTAGCTCGAGCCGGCGCACAAATCGTGTCGTTGAGGCCCGTCACCGTTTACGGTGGCGGGCCTCTCTAGCTTCGGTCAAATGAAAATACTTTAGTTAGTTAAAGAAAAACGTTTTATCCGATGCGTGTGCGGAGTACAATCTCGTGCATGCGAATCGACGTGTCATCGGCTTCGATGTCGTCCGCGTGTCCCGTCCGGCTCTACGCTCCGGGCGTGTGACGTTGCGACACGGTCGGCCCCGGTCCTTGCGTGCGGGTTCGCGAGTATGCAACTGTGTATGTAAGGAGCGACATATGACTGTCGAGAAGAAGGATATCGATTGGGGTAGCCTCGGCTTTGGCTACATGAAGACCGATTACAGCTACGAGGCTCATTGGAAGGATGGCGAGTGGGACGAGGGTGGCCTGACCACCGACCACACCCTGCATGTCTCCGAGTGCGGTGGTATCTTCCACTACTGCCAGGAGGTCTTTGAGGGCCTGAAGGCCTACACCGCCGAGGACGGCAGCATCGTCTGTTTCCGTCCCGACATGAACGCTGAGCGTATGTACAACTCTGCGCAGCGCCTCGAGATGCCCCCGTTCCCCAAGGACAAGTTTGTCGAGGCCGTCAAGCAGGTCGTCTCTGCCAATGCCGCATGGGTTCCGCCCTTCGGCTCTGGCGCAACCCTGTATGTGCGTCCGTTTATGATCGGCTCCGGTGACGTAATCGGCGTGGCTCCCGCTCCTGAGTACACGTTCCGCATTCTCGTGACCCCGGTCGGTCCGTACTTTAAGGGCGGCCTTAAGCCCGTCAAGCTGCGCGTTTCCGAGTACGACCGCGCCGCACCGCACGGCACCGGCAACATCAAGGCCGGCCTCAACTACGCCATGTCCCTGAAGCCCACGATGGAGGCTCACCGCGAGGGTTATGCCGAGAACCTGTATCTCGACTCCGAGTCCCGCACCTATGTCGAGGAGACCGGTGGCGCTAACGTCCTGTTCGTGAAGGAGGATGGCACCCTCGTCGTTCCGCAGTCGCACACCGACTCCATCCTGCCCTCCATCACCCGCCGTTCGCTCGTTCAGGTTGCTCAGGACCTGGGCATGACCGTCGACCAGCGTCCCGTCGAGTGGGCCGAGGTCAAGGCCGGCACCTTTGTTGAGTGCGGCCTGTGCGGCACCGCTGCCGTTATCTCCCCGGTCGGCGAGATCGACAACAAGGTCTACGGAGCCGACGAGACCGTGACCTTCCCGGCTGGCTACACCGAGATCGGTCCTGTGATGAAGAAGCTCCGCGAGACCCTGACCGGCATCCAATCTGGTGCTGTCGAGGATAAGCACGACTGGGTTTACACCGTCGCGTAAGCTGCCATAGCTGTTCGGCCCGAGGGCAACCTTCCTTTCCGGCGCGTCCTCGGACATGCAAGAACCTCCGCAGCGCACTTCGTGCGGCGGAGGTTCTTTCGTCCTGCGGAGTGCGCCGGAAAGGAAGGTTGCCCTCGGGCCTGCGTTACCTCGGCGCTGCCGTTACGGGCAATATAGATCTGAATGAAAGATGGGGCGC
>NZ_QSQW01000011.1:0-48963 GCF_003437565.1 Collinsella sp. TF10-11AT | reverse complement strand
TCTGAATGAAAGATGGCGCGCGGCCTTTTAGGCCGCGCTTTTGTTTTGCGTCGCGCCATGTGGGGGTGGTGGCGACGTGCATTTTTGCGAGTATTCTGCAATCGAAGGCCCTTGCATACCGACCTCGGGCGAAAAATCGGGATTTATCGATGTTTTCTACGAATGATGGGCGGGGTTATGGGCTGACAGCATTTGATTTGCAGGGATATTCGCGGTCTTTGGCATTTATCGTGGCGCTCGAAGCTGTCGGGCATGCTGAATACTCCCAAAAATGCACGGCGCCTTGAGGGGGACCTTCGCGACAAAGGAAACCGCCCCGTCGAAGTATGCATTCGACGGGGCGGTTTATGCATATAGCGGATTAAGGATGCGCTGGCAACCTGTTAGAACTTGACGGTCGGTGCCTGGCGGGCTGCTTCGGCGGCCTCGAAGCCCTGGCGCTCCTTAAACTGGAAGATGCCGGCAAAGATGACGGCAGGGAACGTCTGGATGGCGTTGTTGTAGCTGAGCACGCAGTCGTTGTAGCTCTGGCGCGCGTAGCTCACCTTGTTCTCGGTGTCTTCGAGCGTGGCTTGGAGCTGCGTAAAGTTGGTGTTCGCCTTAAGATCGGGGTAAGCCTCGGCCACGGCGAAGAGCTGGCGCAGAGCGCCGGTCAGCACGTTGTCGGCTTCCATCTTGGCTTCGGGCGTGGTGGCGCTTACGGCGGCGTTGCGCGCGTTGACCACGGCGGCAAGCGTGTCCTGCTCGTGTTTGGCATAGCCCTTGACGGTCTCGACTAGGTTAGGGATCAGGTCGTTGCGGCGCTGCAGCTGCGTGTCGATATTCTGCCAGGCGTTATCAATGCGATTGCGCTTGGTGACCATGTTGTTGTAGATGCCGGCGATGGCGCAGACAATCACAACGACAACAACGATACCGATGATGACGGGAATCATGGTGTCTCCGTTTCGAATGGCCGCGGCGTCTTCCGCCGGCTGCCGTTGGTGTAACGCTACTAGTATACCCGCAACCCTTGGCGATACCGAACTTTCCGGTAAGCGTTATGTTTCCACCAAGGTGAGGCCGTTCGCCAGGGGGTGGGCGATACAGGTGTAAGATATGCGACAGATTAGTGAGCGATGTCTTTTCCTTGAGGAGGGCGATACGTATGGACCTTCGCATCAAGAAAACCTATCGGGTCCTGTTCGAGGCCTTTACTGAGCTGCTCGAAGAGCATCGGTTTGAGGACGTGACGGTTGCCATGCTGTGCGACCGCGCTATGATTCGTCGGACGACGTTCTACAAGCACTTCCGCGACAAAAACGATTACTTTGCCTTCTATATCGATGAACTCATGTCGGGTCTGCCGCAAAAGCGGGCCGATGCGGATGGCGCGGAGGGCGCCGAGGACGTGCGCGCGCTTCGCCACGAAGTGTTCGCCGATGCCATGGATCTGATTCTGGCGCATGAGCAGCTCATGGATAACATTTTGGCGAGCAGTATGTCGGGCATGCTGACCAGCATGATTTGCGACCGCATCGCGCGCTCCATACGCGGGCGCGTGATGAGCGCGCTTGACGAGGATGCGCTTGCGCCCGTATCGCTCGAGACGACGTCTGAGTTTGTCGCCGGCGGCATTATTCGGCTCTTCACCATGTGGTGGGAATCGGGCCACGTACTGGAGCGCCGATCCGAAATCGCCGACGTGGTCGATGCGCTGTTCGAGCGGACCATGACGCCGGTGAGTCACTAAGAGTGGCGGAGAGAGGGGGATTCGAACCCCCGGAACGCTCTCGCGCTCAACGGTTTTCAAGACCGCCGCATTCAACCGCTCTGCCATCTCTCCGTGAGTCGTAATGATAGCATCGTTTTGGATTTGCAACAGGGGAGGCGAACGATGACGAGCACCGGAATCGATGAGAAGTTCATGCGTGAGGCGCTGTCGGAGGCGCGTGCCGCCGCGGCGGTGGGCGAGGTGCCGATCGGTGCCGTAGTGGTGCGCGCGGGTGAGATTGTCGCGCGGGCGCATAATCGCCGCGAGCTCGACCAGGATCCTTCGGCGCATGCCGAGTTTGCGGCCCTATGCGCCGCCGCTCAGTCGCTCGGTCGTTGGCGCCTTTCCGATTGTACGGTCTACGTGACGCTCGAGCCCTGCTGCATGTGCGCGGGGCTTATGGTTAATGCGCGCGTGGGGCGCTGCGTGTACGGCGCGGCCGATGCTAAGGCGGGCGCCCTGGGGTCGCTATACGACCTCAATGCCGATTCGCGCCTGAATCATCGGTTTAATGTGACGGCTGGGGTCTTGGCGGATGAATGCCGCGAGCTGCTGAGTAGCTATTTTGGCGGTCTGCGCGGAGCGGGCGGCGCTGATTGCGGTTGTGGGGCCGATCTTGAAGCACACGCCGCTCACGCCGCAGCGCTTGCAGGTGCCGGTGAGGATGCTGGCGCGGCAGTTGACTTTGGTCCTGCGTGCCGCCGGTCCCGCCGTGTGCTGCTGGCGATTGACTCCTTTAAGGGCAGCGTGTCGAGCGCGCAGGCGGAGGCGGCAGTTGCCGGGGGCGTGCGCCGCGTGTGGCCCGATGCCCAAGTAAGCGCGCTGCCGCTGGCGGATGGCGGTGAGGGAACGCTCGATGCCGTTGCCGCGTGCGGCGGTGAGATTGTGACCTGCGAGGTGGCGGGTCCCTTGGGCAAGCGCGTGGCTGCCCGGATGCTGGTGGACGGCGAGCACGAGTCGGCTGTCATTGAGATGGCCGAAGCCGCGGGCATCGGGTACTCGCCGTGCACGGAGTCGGCGGCGTTGGCCGCGACGACCTATGGCGTGGGCGAGCTGATGCTTCGTGCGGTTCGCGCGGGGGCGAGGACCCTATATATGGGACTGGGCGGCAGCGCCACCAACGACGGTGGCGCCGGCATGCTGCAAGCGCTGGGCGCGCGTCTTGTCGATGACCGTGGCTGCAATATCGCTCCCGGTCTTGCGGGCCTTGAGCAGGTGGCGAGCGTTGATTTGGCGCCAGCGCTGCAGGCTTTGGATGGCGCGCGTGTCGTGGTGCTTTCCGATGTCGAAAACCCGCTCGTGGGGCGTCGCGGGGCACTTGCGGTGTTTGGCGGGCAAAAGGGCCTGCCGACAGACGATGTCGAAGCGCTGGGCGGGTGCGACGGCTGGATGGTCGGCTACGGCCGCCTGCTCGATACGGCGATTGCCGAGGTACGGGCTCAGGGATTGCTGCGCGTGTCCGAGGGTGCGCGGACGTTTGGCTCGGTGCTCGGCGTGCCCGGCGCCGGTGCCGCTGGCGGTCTGGGCGCCGCGCTGCTAGCGCTCGGTGCAGAGCTACATTCGGGCGTGGAGACGGTGCTTGATCTGATTGGGTTTGACGAGCGCGTGCGGGATGTCGATCTGGTCATAACGGGCGAGGGCAATATGGACGAGCAATCCGCCGCCGGCAAAGCGCCGGTGGGTGTGGCCCGCCGTGCCAAGCGCTATGGCAAGCCGGTGGTCGCCGTCGTGGGCGGTCGCGCTGACAACCTGGATGCGGTGTATGAGCAGGGCGTCGACCTGGTTTTGACGATCTGCCGCAAGCCCATGGGCCTTGAGCTGGCGCTCGATCCCCAAGAAGCCATAACCAACCTTATCTGCGCCGGCGAGTCTGCCGCTCGATCCTACGACCTCGCCCGCCTCTAAAACCCATCCCCTCGATAAGTTGCGGTGAAATACGGAGTGTTTTTGCCTTTAAGGTGCCAATTCAGTCCGTATTCCACCGTAACTTCGTGAATGGTCATCCGAGGCTGGTCGACATGGGTTTCGAGTCGGACCGTTTGCCACGAAACACGGCTATCTACTACGTTTAACCGACCACCCTCGACTATCTCGGAATTTGCAAAAATGAAACCGCAGGTAGAGAGCTTGCCGATTTCCGAAAAAGTCGGCTATGGTCGACCCCTGCGACCAAAACGTAGTAGATGGGGCCTTTTCGTGGCGCAGCACCAGATCAGTCTTTTTGGGACGGGGCTTTCTTGGCTACTTTCGTCACCCTGATGTCCCCAGTCAAAAAGTAGTCAAAAAAGCCCCGTCCCAAATTAGCTGTCTTGCCCCATCGGGCGGGAGCAGGTAAGATATATCGAGCGCCTAGCGCGTTCGATGGGTTCGGATGACGACATGTTCCGAATCTGGTCAGGTCCGGAAGGAAGCAGCCATAAGGAGCCTCTGTCGGGCATCCGAATCCATCGAGTGCGCAGGCGCTTTTTCGTGCCGCGGCTACCCGCGAGTGCCGGCAGGGTCACATTTATCTGATAATTGAATCCCTGGCGTTATGTCGCTCGCTGGCGTTGCCAAAACATCGGCTGCTACGTGCCTTGGGCGCTAGCGGCCGTTGCCCTTACATCTGTAACGAGTTGCTTACGCATCTTCAGGGTTCGCCGTACTATCATGAATCAGATTGAAGAGAGATGATGATAGGGAGCGCCTTTTTATGATTGAGCTGCTCAGGCGTTTTGGTGGTAAGTTTCGCCGATATATGGTGATCGGCCCTGCGTGCAAGTTGATCGAAGTGATCTTTGACCTGCTGACGCCGCTGGTGATTGCCCAGATGATCGATAAGGGCATTGGCTCGCACGACGTTAATGCCGTTATCCACTACGGCATGGTACTTGGCGCCATGGCTGTGATCGGCATCTCGTTTACGCTCGTCTGCCAAAAGATGGCGGCGCTCACCTCGCAGGGCATGGGTACCGATATCCGTGGTGCGCTCTACCAGCACATCAACAAGCTGAGCTATGCTGAGCTCGATCGCTTTGGCACGCCGTCGCTCATCACGCGCATTACCAACGACGTCAACCAGGTGCAGCTTGCCGTGGCGCTGGGCGTGCGCATGCTCATCCGCTGGCCTTTCCTGGCGGTGGGCTCCATGGTCGCGGCCCTTGCCATCGACCTTAAGCTTGGCGTGATTTTCTTGATTTGCACGCCCGCCATTGGCCTGGTGTTTTGGTTTGTCATGGCGCGCTGCATTCCGTACTACAGGCAGCTGCAGGCAAAGCTCGACCGCATCGCGCTTATTTGCCGCGAGGGGCTTTCGGGCGCCCGCGTGGTTCGTGCGTTTGTGCGCGAAGACCACGAGCGCGAGCGCTTTGCCCAGGCCGCCGACGACCAGGCCAATACCGCCATCGTGGTGGGCAAGCTTTCGTCGATTCTCAACCCCGTCACCTTTTTGGTGATGAACCTGGGCGTGTGCGCCATCCTGTGGGTGGGCGGCATCCAGGTCAACGTGGGCGAGCTCACGCAGGGTCAGGTCATGGCGTTTGTGAACTACATGACGCAGACCCTCACCTCCATCGTGTATGTCGCCAACCTGGTCGTGGTCTTTACCAAGGCGAGCGCCAGCGCGTCGCGCATCAACGAGGTGCTCAATTGCGAGCCGAGCATCACCGACGGGGACAACCAGCCGGTCGCGCTGCCCAAGCCGGGCAATGTCGCTCCAGTTCCTGCGCTGAGCTTGAGCCATGCGAGCTTCTCTTTTGGCGCGGGCGCGGCAAATGCCATCAACGGTGTGACGCTGGAACTCCCGCTGGGCAAGACGCTCGGCATTATCGGCGGTACGGGTAGCGGCAAGTCCACGCTCGTCTCGCTTATCCCGCGCCTGTACGATGCGGGCACCGGCAGCGTGAGCGTGATGGGCGCCGACGTGCGCGCCTGGCCGCTCGACCAGCTGCGCCATGTGGTCGCAACCGTTCCGCAGCGTGCGTCGCTGGTGAGTGGCACCATCCGCAGTAACCTGACCTGGCGCGACGAGGCGGCGACCGACGATGAGCTCTGGGCGGCGCTCGATATGGCGCAGGCCAGCGAGTTTGTGCGCAACAAGCCGCAGGGGCTCGACGCCCCGGTCGAGGCGGGCGGCAAGAACTTTAGCGGTGGTCAGCGCCAGCGCCTGACCATCGCGCGTGCCCTGGTGGGCTCGCCCCAGATTCTGATCATGGACGACTCCGCCTCGGCGCTCGACTTTAAGACCGACACGGCGCTTCGCCATGCCATCCGCGAGCGCAGCGTGCGCGGTGCCGCCGAGGGCGGGCTGCCGCTGACAACCGTCATCGTGAGCCAGCGCGTATCGACCGTGCACGACGCCGACATGATCTGCGTACTCGACCACGGCTCGGTCGCGGGCCTGGGCACGCATGACGAGTTGTATGCAAGCTGCCAACTCTATCGTGAGATTTGCCAGTCGCAGCTGCGCCGCGAGGAGCTCGAGGGCCAGCAGGGGAGCACGACGCCCACGCCCACCCCAAGACCCGCGTCCGCTCCGACCGTCCCCGCATCTGTCTGCGCAAAGGAGGGCTGCTAAATGAATCCGTACACTTCCTCCGGTTCGGTCGCCACGATGGCGGCAAACGTGTCCGGTAACGATAACCTCAACGACCTGGGTGACGGCCCACGCCAGCCCGGCGATCCCGAGCGCTATCCCGTGGGCGCGGTGACCCGCCGCCTGATGGGTTATGTTCGCCCGCACCGCGTCTCGTTTGCGGCGTCGTTTGTGAGTGCCGCCATCTCCGTTATCTTGCAGCTCTACACACCTATTCTCATTGGCGAGGGCATCGACCTGATTGTTGCCGCGAGCCAGGTGGATTTCGATGCACTGCTGCCGCTCGTCACCAAACTCGCGCTCGTTGTGGTGGGAGCCGCGGCCTTCCAGTGGTTGCAGGGCTATTGCGTCAACCGCCTGTCCTACGAGACGGTGCGCGACATGCGGGTGGAGGCAAGCGACAAGCTCAGCCGTATGCCGCTCAGCTTTATCGACAGCCACGCCCACGGCGACCTTATGAGCCGCGTGGTCAACGACGTCGATCAGGTGGGCGACGGTCTGCTGCAGGGCTTCACGCAGCTCTTCACCGGTGTTATTACCATCGTGGGCACGCTCGCGTTTATGCTCTCCATCAACCTGACCATGACGCTCGTGGTGGTGCTCGTCACGCCGCTTTCCATTTTTGCAGCCGGTGCTATTGCCAAGCTCTCCAACAAAAGCTTTACGGCACAGCAGCGTATTCAAGGGCAGCTCGGTGGTCATATCGAGGAGTACGTAGGCGAGCAAAAGCTTGTCGACGCCTTTGCCTATGGTCCCAACGCCCAGCAGCGCTTCGATGCCCTCAACGCTGAGCTCTACACCGCGGGCGAGCGTGCGCAGTTTATGGGTTCGCTCTCCAACCCCGGCACGCGCTTTATCAATAACATCATCTATGCCGTGGTCGCTGTGATCGGCTGCGTGGGCGTGATCACGGGCGTGCCCGCGGCGCTTACGGTGGGCGGCGTGCAGATTTTCCTGTCCTATGCCAACCAGTACACCAAGCCGTTCAACGAGGTCACCAACGTCATTACGCAGATCCAGACCGCGTACGCCTCGGCGCGCCGCATGTTTGCGCTGCTCGATGCGCGCGAGCAGGAGCCCGATGCGACGGATGCCGCGGAGCTTGCCGCCCCGAAGGGCGAGGTCGCCTTTGAACATGTGGACTTTAGCTACGTTCACGACCGCAAGCTGCTGCAGGACATTTGCATCGAGGCCAAGCCCGGCATGCGCTTTGCCCTCGTTGGTCCCACGGGCTGCGGCAAGACGACGCTCATCAATTTGCTGCTGCGCTTTTACGATATCGATGCCGGTCGCATTGCGGTCGATGGCCGGTCTTCGCGTGACTACACGCGCGCAAGCCTGCGCCGCGCCTTTGGCATGGTGCTGCAGGACACCTGGCTGTTCGAGGGCACGGTGGCCGAAAACATTGCCTACGGTTGCCCGGATGCCACGCGCGAGCAGGTTATCGAGGCTGCCAAGCGCGCGCATGCGCACAAGTTTATCGTGCAGCTGCCAGGCGGCTACGATACGGTAATCGGCGAGGACGGCGGCACGTTTAGCCAGGGTCAAAAACAACTGCTGTGCATCGCGCGCGTCATGCTCACCGACCCGGCGATCTTGCTGCTGGACGAGGCGACCTCGAGCATCGATACCCGCACCGAGCTGCAGGTTCAGGCGGCATTCGACGAGCTCATGGCAGGTCGCACAAGCTTTGTCGTGGCGCACCGCCTGAGCACCATCCGCAACGCCGACTGCATTCTGGTGATGCGCGACGGCGAGATTATCGAGCGCGGCACGCACGACGAGCTGCTAGCGGCAGGCGGCTTCTATGCCGAGCTCTACCGCAGCCAATTCGCCCAGTAGGGAATACCGATTAGCGGCAGATGGTTTACATCTGCGCCGTTAGTACTAAGATATGCTTCTAACAAATTGCATTAATGGCTCGAGTTTCGGGGGAAACGAGGCAACGTGACTATGACATGCTCTATGGTGGTCAACAGCAAGAGCGGTAATACCAGGATGGTTACGGGGGCGATCAAGCGCGCTCTGCAGGCTGCGGGCGTTGAGTTTGTCCACGCCGCGGCGTTGAGCGACGATGCGGACGCAGATCAGGTTGCGCTCGAGGCGCAGGGCGCCTGCGCGGCCGACACGGTGCTCGTCGGTTTTTGGTGCGACAAGGGCGCGTGCACGCCTTCGGTCGCGGCGTTGCTCTCCGCCTTGCACGGTAAGCGCGTCTTCCTGTTTGGCACCTGCGGCTTTGGTGCCGACCAGAGCTATTATCAGCAGATTATCGATCGCGTGACCTCCAATTTGGCCAATGATGCCGAGCTTGTAGGCTGGGCGATGTGCCAGGGCAAGATGGGTCCCGCGGTTAAGCAGCGCTACGAGGCAATGCTCGAGCAAGATCCCGAAAACGCCCGATTTAAGATGCTGCTCGACAACTGGGTTGCCGCGAAGGACCATCCCACCAAGGAAGATATGGATAACATGGCTGCAGCCGCAAAAAAGGCCGTTTTGGGCGAATAACTTCGCCGCTTGCGGTGCCGCGCGTTCAATCGTACAAACGTGAAAGCCTCGAGATTCTCGGGGCTTTTTTCATGACACGAGGGCGCCCCTTTATTGATGGAAGGCCTAATAAGCTGATTGTTCTATGCCCGGATGTGTGCGGAGTGGGATGGGATTTCCGGATGGGTGGGGTTGCGGAAGCTGCGTCCCGGAATTTGCCTTTGGAATGGGATGCGGTTTCCCGGTGAAGGGCTCTGTGGAAACTACATCCCAGCATTCGGTCGAGAAATGGGATGTAGTTTCCGGTTGAGGGTCTTGGCGGAAAGTGCGACCCGGAATTTGTGATCGAAGCGGGATACGGCTTCCCAACGGGGCCACAAGCGGAAGCCGCATCCCACTCCGGACGGGAATTCTGGGACACGGTTTTCAGAGGGTTATGGGCTGCGAACTACATGAGGTTGTCATAAAAACTCTAGTAAAAGGGGTCGGAAATAAATGGCGCTTCCAGCAGTTTGTTTTAATGTGGGGGGGGGTACCATTATTTTAGTTTCGCAAAAAAATGATCCCTCTATGGGGAAGTTGCGTAGGGGGTTAGTCACAGATATTGGATAAAACAGACTAATTTGGTGATAAATGACCACTTACGCCAAAATAGGTAGCATTTAGCGACAAAACATTGAAAAATGTGTAGCACATCGCTATGTTTTTATTACGAAAAGATTCCAAATTGGCTTATTTCGGACTCACTTTTCAAGCGCCTTGCGGTTCCTGTTGAAACTTGCTGACCTTTGGATGGGTCGAATAGGTCCTCAAGGGGGATGAATTATCACTTTGGCTGCGCGTAGACTCAAACGATTTATTGCACTTTTGAGTAGCTTGGCGTTCGCGCTTGTCATAGCCCTTGCCGTTGTTTCTTTTGTGCCTCGCGCATTTGGATACATGCCCTTTGCTGTGCTTTCGGGCTCTATGGAACCCGATCTTCCCGTTGGCTCCATGGTGTTTGTCCGCCAGGTTGAGCCAACGGATATTACCGTGGGCGACAATGCAACCTTTTACCGATCGGACGGCGCCGTGGTGACGCACCAGGTGTACGAGATCGACCCTGCCGCGCAGACGATCGGCACGCAGGGAATCGCAAACAAAAATGCAGATGGAACCATCATGCACGATGCCGAGCAGACGCCTTTTTCACGCGTGATCGGCACTGTCTCTTTTTGTGTCCCTTACCTGGGCTTCGTTAACGCATATTGCACGACGATGCCCGGTTTGCTTGTTGTGGTGGCCGTTCTGGCGCTGCTGGTCGCGGCGTCGATAGTGCTCGATCGGGTGGTTCCCGACGAGCCTGCGGGCAAGCATGCCCGCGCGCATGCGAGGGAGCGGCGTTCATAGCGGCAGGGGAGAGGTGTCGGCAACGGCAAGGGCCGTTGCCGGGGAAGTCGATTTTCGAAAGGAAGAGAACGATGGAAAACAAGAAGAAAAAGCGCTACGGCATCATTGCCGCCCTGCTGCTGTTGGTGATGGCCGCCGGTGTGGGTACCTATGCATGGCTGACGGCGCAGGAGCACATTGACAACGTGTTCACGGTGGGTAGCTTTGGCCACCCGGAAAACAAGCCTGATCCGACCGATCCCGAGAAACCGGACCCCGATAATCCGAACACTGAAAAGGCCTACCTGTTCGAGACCCAGTGGGTTGCCAACTCCAAGATGGTTCCTGGCGCCACTGTGGCCAAGAACCCCAATGTCGGCATCAAGGCTGGCTCTGATGATGCATACGTATTCATTTACGTAAAGAATGCCATCGTCAAGCCTGGCACCAGCCTTGAAAAGACCCCGTACTTTACGCTCAAAAATACGAATTGGAAGCCCGTTGAGGGTCAAGTCAAGACCAACCAATCTGACAACTCTGGCAACCAGTACGTGAGCGGTCTGTTTATGTACTCCAAGAACTCTGCCGCAGAGAACCTGCCTGCAAAGCTCGAAGCCAACAAAGCAGAGCAGGACGTTTATACCGATGAGCTTTTCACTGCCGTGACGATTCCCTCTGCCATGAACAACACCGATGTTGTCGAGACTACTACTGACCCGAAACAGGCTCCCACGATGACGGTCTCTGCCTACATCTTTGGCGCGGGCCAGAATGGCACCGAGCAGGGTGAAAATGCTGACGCGCAGAATGCCCTTAAGCAGGCCAAGGAATGGGCTAAGACTCAGGCTCAGGCTTAATCCCCCCACTGAGATCCCGGCCCGCCCCCACCCCTATATTCGGGCTGGGATCTCGGTCCCCCTTTTTATCGACGATTGGCGAACGTAATGCTCAACAATCTTTCCGACAATCAGAAACGCACCTTGGCGCTTGCCGCGATTGCGCTGTTGGCCCTGGCGTGCATGTGTGGCACGCTGGCTTTTACCGTTGATATGGTTCCGGCGAACAACGTCCTATCGTTTGGCAGCGTGAAGGTACGAGTCTGCGAATACACCCTCAACGAGCGGGGCGAGGAGATTCCGTTTGAGGCCAACGAGCGCGGGGACTATCCCGACACCAAGGCCGGGGGCTCTGACATCAGCCGCATTGTACGCGTGGAGAACGCCGGCGCGCAGCCTGAGTACGTTCGCGCTCGTCTACGCATGACGTCAGTGGCACCCGACGGTTCGAGTGCGGATGCCTCGGGCAGCGTTGCGTTTCATGTGAACGCGGACGAGGGGTCCCCGTGGATCGACGGCGGCGATGGGTGGTACTACTACCGTGGATTGGCCGGGCGTGGCGGCATGCTCGACCCCGGCGCCATGACGGAAAGCCTTATGGACTCGCTGCGATTTGTGGGCGACTACCACGATGCCGCGCGCGGCGGCTCATTCAAGCTCGATATCGATGTTCAGGCCGTGCAGGCCAAAAACCAGCAGACAAGCGATACCGCCCTCGACGTACTTGACGTTGTGGGTTGGCCGGAGGCGAACTAGCCTATGAAGATCAAGAATATGAACCGGGGTATGCTTAGCAGGCTGGTTGCCGTCGCAGCGATTGCCCTTTGCTGCGTTATGGCGCTGCCAACGGTGGTGCATGCCGAGGATGTGCCCGAGGCCAAAATCGAATTCCACATCAAAAACGAGGCTGACTTTTTGTCGTGTGTGGCGCTGTCGCGCGAGCGCGATACGTCCGGCTGGCACGTTTATCTCGATAACGACATTGAGCTCGACAGCGACGACATGAAAACCATCGTTGCAGACACCGTTAAGCATCTGTCGTTTGGCAACAAGGAGCATCCGTTTAAGGGCGTGTTCGATGGTCAAAACCACGCCGTTGAGGGCCTGAACTACGATAAAGACGCTTTTGACCCCGAGCGCGATACGGGATTTTTTGCCGAGACCAACGGCGCCACCATCAAAAACTTCCTGGTCAAGGACGCCAACGTGTGGGCGGACTTCCGCGGTGGCATTATCGTGGGCAAGGCCGTCAAAACGCGTTTCGAAAACGTTATGGTCATGGAGAGCACGCTGCACGTGACCTGCGCCAACAATGCTCTCAACCTCATTACCAACGCAGGCTTTGAGGGCGGTCTCATCGCCGGCGAGCTCGACGGCTGTACCCTCTATAACTGCGAGGTACGTGGTGGCCGCGCCGTTAACAACACGACCTCGGGCGTGCAGGCGCTCGGCGGTGAGGGTCTGTATATGGCGGCGTTTGCCGGCTACGTTACAAATTCGACGATTGAGTACTGCCGCGTTACGCCTACGCGCAAAGATGATGGCTCGATTGGCATGACCGACGTCACCAATAAGTACGACGTGGCCATTGGCGCCCTGGGCGGCAACAACGTGTACGCCTCGGGTTTTGTGGGCTGCATGGCGGGCGAGGCCAAGATTATCGACTGCTTCTCGACGGCGCAGTGCTACAGCTATGCCGCGTCATATGTGGGCGTCGTCGCCGTGACGCGTGCGTGGACGGGTGGCTTGGCGGGTCGTATTCTAACCGAAAAGGGCAACGAGCTCGTTCGAAGCCATTTTGCGGGTGACTTGAGCTCGCGTCAGTACAATCCCATCGCCGTGATCCCCATCATTCAAAACGATGTGAACCTGGGCGGTATTGCCGCGCGTGCCAACAAGGATGATGCCACGGTCACCGAGTGCTACTTTAAGCCGAGCGTGAGCCTAAAAGGCAGCAGCCAGGGTACCGCGGCTAAGAAAAAGATCCCCTCTTTTGGCGGCGACGGTACCACCAAGGGCGACAGCTATGGTCCATGGGACGACGAGCGCTACACCACGCGCGAGCTGTGGGAAGAGCACGACTACGACTTCTGTGCCGGCACCATGCGCTCGACTGCTAACGACGGGACCCTGGATGGCCCGCACCCCAATGAGTGGGCGATGGATTACAAGCTGAATATTCCTGTGCATGGCCAGAGCGTTAAGGCGACGATCGATTTTCCCGGTGCGGGTACCGCGACAATTACGGCAACCAAACTCGGTATTGATCAAGCGACCTCGGATCCGTACGCCTTTGCCGTGAGCGCCGTGCTGGCGGGAACGGCCCAGGGCTTGGCCCAGGGCGATACATCGGTGACGTTTAGGCAGGATACCTCCGCAAAGCCCAAGGGCTTGACCGATGCCAACGGCGGTTATCGCTTCATGGGCTGGTTCCGCGAGTCCGGAGTCAATGTGAACCGTATCGATGCCGATAACGCCTGGTTTAACGGCAAGACCGATGCCGATGCCGTTAAGGCTGGCAAGCAGGTCCAGAAGAACGAAGCGCACGAGATAACGTCGACCTATACCGCCGATAACGCGAAGGGGGCCGAGGCCTTTAAGGGCAACGACCTGTTTATTGCTTCGTACGAGGCGCAGGTACTGTTCTATAACGTCAAGGGCGAGACGCTCGCGTGGCAGAGCGGCGAGGAGCACGACAAGTCGACGGACTGGTACCGCTATGGCGTCGGTTTAACGCCGGCTGCCCCTGCGGACCGCGGCACTCTTTCCGCCAGCGCCACCTTTATCGGTTGGACGACGCAGCCGAGTGGCGAGGCCGGGATGCATGGCGGTTACGCGGCCATCACCTCGCCTAAGCTTGCCGAGCTAAAAAACGCCGGTGCGTTCTATCCTGCCGGCACCGAGATCACTGTGCTTGGTCCTACCGATTTTTATCCGGTGTACACCGACTATGTGTCGAACATCATGACGGTGTTTGAGGGCAATGAGCAGGATGCAACCGACGATCAGACTCGGCGCGACGGTGTGGGCAAAACTGACGTTAAGGTTGAGACTGCCGAGGATGGCACAAGCGCGTATACCGTACGGGTGCTCGACGTATCCGGTAAAGCTATATCCGAGGAGGGCCAGCTGCCCGACGGCTATCGTTTCCTGGGTTGGTATGAAAACAAGGGAACCGAGGATGCCCCGCTCGAGGTGCGCGTAAGCCGCGACCCCAGCTATACGCTCCCCGCCGATGTCGATTTAACCGCGCCGCATACCTACATCGCCCGCTTTGAGTACCGAGTGGATTATTACGTTCGGGCTTATACCAACCATGAGTTTACGGACAGCAAGCTACTTTGTTCCGTTTGGAATCGCTATCAAACGCCCTTTGAGGAAAACGTCGGTAGTACCTTCGTGCGTGAAAACGTCGTCCACTGGGGCCCGGAGCATGTTGACCACGGTATAAAGGATAGTTATGAAACGTGTGGCACGCGCTTCACGAAGGAAACCCTTGTCGTGAGTCCCCTTAACGCGTACTCGCACAACGTTAAAAACGATACGGGAGCCGATACTCTAAAAAACCTCTATGCCGATACCGATTTTCCAGGCGCTGCAACGCTAAGCGATACTTGGACTTCGGCTTCGCTGAACGTAACGGTCAAACCGGTGAATGATCGCTATCGCCTGAATTTCTGGACGCTTGAGCGCGATGGTGAATATTGGACATATGTGAAAAATCCCATCGAGAGCATGGTGCGTACAGATAAGAAGTACTACGTTCGCGCGATGATTACCACGGACGTTAATTTCTACAACAAGGGCGATAATGTCGTGAGGACTGCCACGCGGCGCTATGAGAGTAACTTGCTGCAGACCAAGGTGAACGGGGCGGATCCGACGTTCACGTATTACTACCCGCATGTTAATAAGTCGGTTAAAGTGGCCGAAAAGCCAGAAGATGGTGAGAAGGGATCGTATGAGAGCCCCCTGACCCTCGAAGCTTCCCCGACCGATGCCGACATGGCCGTGCCGGGCTATAAGTTCCTGGGCTGGATTTCGACCGCCGAGGTTCAGAAGGATTCTGACGTCTGGAAGTATATCTACGACGTCGCCGGCGACTCCTATGTGACGAGTGATCCGGATAAGGCAGAGCCGTATCTGGCGACCGACGAGTCCAAGGTCACCCAGTGGCAGGATGCCTATCCCGTCTACGCAAAGTACGACGTCAGCTACACCACCAACCTGCATCGCGCAGGTTTTGAGGGTACGGACAAGGTCAATGTGCCTAGCTACAACATCGCTCCCGTTATCAACGCGGACACCAATCCTGCTACGGCAACGGTGACCCCTGACGTTACGACGCCGGTTTATAAAGCAGGCGGTGAGCTGTATAAGTTGCAGAAGGTTGAGATCGAGCTTCCGAACGGCGAGATCAAGACGCTTCCCTACGATGTGGAGCATGGTACTTGCTCTTATCCGGTGGAACCTGGCGGAGCCTATACATTCGTGGCGTACTATTCGCCGTTGGCGGTTGTGTACCATCTCAATGCCAGGGATGTGGACGGTAAGGTAGCCCAGCAGGGCGATTCTCTCGGCAGCCTTAAGGACGGCATCCCGCTGCCAACGTATAACGTCGGCGATATCGATGCTGCAACAAACGCATACAATGCCTTCGTGGGCTGGACGGAAACTAAGCCGGTAGCTGGCAACGGTTATGTCGTTTGGTCGGACGACGTTTCCATGGTGAATAAAAGCACCGTGGTCAAGGCCCCCATGGAGTTGTATCCGGTCTACCGCGCCAGCGCGGTGCGTGTTCAATCGAATATCGATGCCAATCTGGATGACCCCGGTTCTGTGCGTTATCTTTCGCGGACCGACTCTGGTGATCAAATTTCGCTGGAGGTAAAAGCTGCAACTGAGGTTGTCGGCAAGGATGGCACCAAGTACGACTTTGTCTGCTGGTCGCGTGACTATGAATCCGATAACAAGTACACCCTGATGACCGGTGACGACAAGTATCCCCTCGAGGGCAATGAGCCCTTTAAGAGCGCGATGTACACTGCGGTGTACAAGATTGCGCCGCATAAGGTGCGCTATCACGGTGTCGACGGGTCGGTTCTCTTTACGGCGACGGTCGACTCGGGCGACGAGCGTGCGCAGGACGGCAAGTCCGGCTTCGTCTATACGGTTGATGTTCCCAAAATGGATGAGAACGGCCGCCCCGTCTATGACAACAGCGGGAATCCCATGATGGAGCAAAAGTCCGTGGCATACGACCCGGACGCCCATTCCAAGATCGTCGCGCTGCTCGATGAGCGTGCGGCCGCCAATGGCGATATGCGTGAGCTCTTCTTGGAGTGGCGATATGTGGGCGCCGATGGTGATACGAAGCCTTGGGATGTGTTTAAGGACGAGCCAATTAAGGGCGACATGGACCTGTATCCCGTTACATATCGCGTGGTTGCCAAAGATACGTCTGATCCCGCGAAGTCCGAAACCATGACCGCCCAGCTTAAGTGGCTGCTCGATCCCGCCGCCGCCAACACCGTCGATGACAGTGCCGACAAGGCGCCGTTTAAGGTCTGCTTTGCCAAGCCGTTTATGGGAACGCGGCTGACCGTTACGGTAATGCGGGCAAGCTACGGGCCTGGTACAGAGGGTGTTTCTGTGGCGGAAGAGCCCGTAAACGGCAAGTTTGTCTCGCTCTACAGCCTTGGTTCGGGTGACGGCTCGTTCGACCTGGCCAACCGTCTGGAGTCCAAGAAGACGGGCGAGGGCGATCAGGGCCCCGGCAAAGCCGTGTTCAACTTTGCCCAGACTCATGCGCTGACGATCGTTAAAAAGACGACCGATGCCAGCGCTATGGGGCAAACGTTCCGCTTTAAGGTAACGCGAAAGATGTCGCAGGATTCTCCTGCCGAGACGCGCATGGTCGAGGTGAAAGTTAGCGAGCAGCGCGACGAAAACGGTGAAACTTGCTATGTCGGCAGCGTGCAGTTCGCCGCTCCGGCTGGCATCTATACCGTCGAGGAAGATACGGCTTGGGCATGGCGCTACCAGGGTGAGCTGAGCACGCCGGGCAAGGCGCCCGGTAAAACTGCCGAGCTGACGATTTCGTCTGCATCGAGCGCGAACGATGCCACGTTCACCTGCACGAACACGCGTGTGAACGACAAATGGATCGACGGCAGCGATCGTGCCCATAACGTTTGGAGCAACGGCAACGTAGCAAAGAAGGAGGATTAGCATGTCCAAGCGCAAGCGCATCATCGCCTTGCTGGTGGGGGTTATCCTCCTGGCCGGTACGGCAGGCACGTTGGCCTGGCTTTCGGTTACGGGCGTGCTGGTCAACCAGTTCGGCATCGGATCGGTGACGCCATCGGTTCAGGAAACGCTCAACGGCAAAGTGAAAAGCGATGTCAAGGCGAAGAACACGGGTACTGCGCCCGCCTATATTCGTGCTGCAGTGGATATCTACTGGCAGGACCAGGATGGCGCACGCCTGTGGGATGAGCCGGTTGCCGGCACCGACTACGTCATTGACTGGGGCAGTGTGTCCAAGGCATCTGCTTCCAACACCGCCTCGTCTTGGGTTGTCGCGTCCGACGGGTACTACTACTGGACGTCTCCCGTTGCTCCGATGGGCAAAACCGATGTGCTCATCAAGAGCGTGACTGAGCAGAAGGCAGATGGGAAGAACCTGGTCGTTGACATTTCGACCCAAGCAATTCAATCCACGCCCGACGATGCAGTTGCAGAGGCATGGGGCTGTACAGTCAAGGATGGCGTGCTGGTGCCGACGCATGGAGGTGCGTAGGTATGGCTTCTCCGATTCGTAAAGACGTTGTGTGTTCCTTGCGCTGCGTGATGGCGGCAATCGTCTGCCTTATCGCGCTTGCCGTTCCTGCACGTGCGTTTGCTGACGTTCCCACGATTGCCTATGACGGAAATGCACGCCAGCTAACGGTATCGGGAGCGACGGACTCCTCGGGGGAGCCCGATCTGTTTCCAGCCTTTAAAGATCTAATGCCCGGCGATGTACGCGAGCAACAGATTGGGGTTCGTACCACGGGTGTAAAGTCCCAGGTACGTGTGTTTGTGCGGGCTGTTGTCGATCACGAGACGGCACATCTGCTATCGCCCATCACCTTAACGGCGACTGTGGGCGATGCCTCTGCAGGTTGGCTCCAGACAGGAACACCGGGCAGCGTGTTCGCCTATCCCACGCAAATCGCCACGTTTACGAGCGATGACAGCACGGTGCTTAATCTGCAGCTAAGCGTTCCGACGTCGGTGGGCAACGAGCTTGCCGACGCAAACAAGACCATTCGCTGGGAGATTACCGCCGAGGACGATGGCGAGAAGATTCCCGTGCAGTCTGCTGACAGCAAGAAGCCCGGCTTGCTTGGTCTGGCGGCAACGGGCGACAACACGCTCACGTTGCTTTTAGTTTTGCTAACTCTTGCCAGCATCGCTTTTATAGCCGCGCTACTTTTGTCCCGGAGGGATAAGTACTAGGTCCATCTTCTAAACGCAACGCCCTCCCGGGCGGCTGGCACGAAGTTCCCTGCTCTACAGTCCTGCGCAAGACGAAGGCCACATTAAGTGGCCTTCTTTGCGTGCGGAACTCGCGATGAACTTCGAGCCCGCCGCTCGGGAGGGTGTCTCTTTATTGATAGAAGGCCTAATAAGCTGATGATTTTATGCCTGGATGTATTCGGAGTGGGACGGGCTTTCCGGATGGGCGGTGTTTCGGAAAGTGTGTCCCAGAATCGGCGCTCAGAGTGGTCCCCACTTTCCGGTTGATGTCTTGTCCGGAAACTATGTCCCGGAATTAAGGCTTGGAATGGGATGCACTTTCCGGTTGAGAGCCTTAGCGGAAAGTGCGACCCGGAATTTACTCTTGAAGTGGGATGCGCTTTCCCAACAGGCCCTCAAGCGGAAACTGCGTCCCATTCCGAAGGCAGATTCCGGGACACACTTTCCGAATACAAAGAAGGCCACTTAATGTGGCCTTCGTCTTGCGCAGGACTGTCCGAGCAGGGAACCTTATATGCCTCCGCCCGGACAGACGTTTCAGTTATGAACTCGCAGCTAGCCGCTATTTGATCTTGGTCGTACCCGGTGCCAAGTTAGGGTCGGTTTCGTTGGCCTCGGTCTGGAAGTGCTCGGTGTAGACGTTCTTGCCGTCGCGGAACATTTCGTAATACTGCATCTTGGCGTAATCCTCGCGCGCCTTGGTGGCAGCAGCGGCGACGGCGTCATCACCGGTGACGTTGGAGGAGAGCGCCCAGCGCAGGCTGGCGTCCTCGTAGCCGACGGAGTTGATGGCGGGCAGCGACTCGCGCAATGTCATATGCGCCTTCTGGTAGTCGGTCAGCGGTGCGCCGATCAGCTGCATCAGCTGGGTGGACAGATAGTTGGTGGACAGGTCGTCGACCTCACTCGTCTGGTCGCAACCGGCAACGTCGTAGTTAGCCCAGATGATGTAGTCGGTCTGCCACAAGCGTTCCTGGTGGGTGGCGTCGTCCTCGCCGGTAAACCACTTATCGTTGAACTTGGACGGGAAGAACGGCTGATGGTCGCCCCAGAACACCACGACCACCTTACGGTCGAGCTTGCTCAGGGCGTTGAGGAAGTAGCGCAGCGCCTGATCGGACTGCTCGATGCACGAGACATACTCGTCGACATCGGACAGCGTGCCATCCTCGACGGTCTTGGCATCCAGGTCGGTCGTGTCGATGTTCAGGTGCATCTGCTTGTCGACCGGCAGCAGGCCCGTGTCGTAGCCCGAGTGGTTCTGCATGGTCACGTCGAAGATGAACTGCGGGTCGGCGTTCTGGTCGAGCAGCTCAAGAATCTTGTCGTATGTCGCCTGGTCGGTCACCATGCCGCGCAGGGTGTCGGCACCCTGGAAGTCGTTGATGGACAGGAACTGGTCAAAGCCAAAGTCCTTGTAGACGTTCTCGCGGTTCCAGTTGGTCGCGTGGTTGGGGTGCATGGCCGTGGTGGAATATCCGAGCGACTTGAACTGCTCTGCCAGGTTCCCGGTCGTTTCCATGTTGTAGATGGTGTAGGGGTACACGCCCGAGCCCAGGTTGGCCATGGAGTTGCCGGTCATAAACTCAAACTCGGTATTGGCGGTACCGCCGCCGTAGGCGCTCACGTAGAGCTTGCCACGGCTGAGGCAGTTGGACAGGCTCTTAAAGTACTGCGGGCCCTCGTAGCCGGCGCGCATGTTCTGGTAGATTGACAGATCCGAGAAGGTCTCGTTCATGATGGCGATGACCGTGGGCTTCTCGCTGTCGAACTGCTCCTTTGCGGCGGCGCGCTCGTCGCTCTTGGCCGCGTCGGACTTGTCGTAGGCCTTGGCGTACTTTTTGAGCGTGGCCTTGGCATCGTCGACGGAGTAGTCGGCGGGTTTGGGCGGCTTGATGGACTGCGCTGCGCTAATGAAAGCGGGCAGGTAGCCCTCGCGCCAGTAGCTCTCGAGCGGGCGCCAGGTGTAGACGGTGATGCCGAGGGTGTTGTAGTAGTCGATGAGCGTGACATGCGCGGTTACGCCGCCCAGGCACAGCACTGCCACGAGCAGGTTGGTGAGCAGCATGCGCTTGGCGTTGGCGGCACCCTTCTGACGGTGCGGTGCCACCAGGCCGGCGTACTCGCACAGCAGCATGGCGATGGCGGTAAAGCCCATGGACAGCACGCAGAACAGCGAGATCGAGAAGGTGTAGCCGTTGCCGGCGACCGCGGCGGCGGTGGAGATGGCCGAAAGGTCGCCCGGCTGGATGGGCATGGATTTAAACGTGATGACGAAAAACTCGGCAATGCCCAGGACAAAGAGGGCGAAGGCCAGGACCGCGGGAGCTGCGCCGTGGCGCTGGAATAGGAAGAACAAGCCGACCATGAGCACGGTGATAATGGCCCATTCGAGCAGAATGCACAGGGGGTAGATCCAGGTAAAGTCGTGGTTGGACGAGACCTCCATGCCCAGCAGCGCAAAGACGCCGGCGAGCAGTAGGCACAAGACGGCGGCGACGAGCGGTTTGCCCACAAAGGCGCCGCGCAGGCGGGCGAGCTTGCCGGTGAGGGCGGGGGCATCGGGCGCGGCAAACGCAAAGACGCGCGGGGCGATACGGTCGCGGGCGATGCTGGCCCAAGCGCAGCCGGTGAGGATGGCGTTGGTCAGGATGAGCATCACAAAGGCGAGCGGCTCGTTTTGGGCGACGAGGCCAATGGCGCCCCAGACGGTCAAAAAGAGCTGGAACAGGCCGAAGGCGACGCTCCATCCAAGAGCGCTTTTGGCAACGGTGCCCGACTGAGCGCGAATGGCCTTGGCCTCGCGCAAGACAAGGTAGACGGTCGCCGCAAGACCGACGAGCGAGATGGCGGCAGCGAACATGCTGAGACTCCTCACAAACTAAAACCTACGAAAGCGGGGGTTTACCCGATTGTTACCAAGATATGCGCTGCATTTGGTGACTGCGCACAACAACCAGCCATAATAACGCGCGTGCGTGGCGGTGTTGCGCAATGTAGCGGCGACCTGCGCGATAATGGACGGGAATTACACGGAAACGTAAAGGCTTCTTAAAGAAATGGCGAGGGTAGGGCGATGAGCGAGCAGGTTTGCAAGGCGGACATGGGCAGCGACGGAGCTGCGGTCGTGGATACATACGGCTATCCGGTCGAGACTACGGGCAACGCGGTGCTGGACATCTTGGAGCATCGCTCGTCTACGCGTGCCTTCGCGCGTGATGACGATGACCGTCCCGTGGCGGTGACCGACGAACAGCGGGCGGCGATTCTGCATGCGGCGAGCCGTGCGCCGTCGGCAGGCGCCATGATGATGTATTCCATCGTGAGCATTCGTGAGCAGGCCACATTGGACCGCCTGGCCGACCTGTGCGATCATCAGCCCATGATCGCCAAGGCGCCCTGGGCACTCATATTTGTAGTCGACTATGCCAAGTGGATCGATCTGTTTGAGCATGTGGGTTGCTTTGAGCCCGAGTTTGTCGAGCGCACGGGCAAGTCGCCCCGTCGTGCGCCGGGCCTGGGCGACTTTGCCATCGCGGCACAGGATGCCATGATCGCCGCTCAAAACGCCGTGGTTGCCGCCGAGGCCCTGGGGCTGGGGAGCTGCTATATCGGCGATGTCGTCGAGAACGCCGAGGAAGTCGCCGCGCTGCTGGACTTGCCTCCCTATACCATGCCGCTGTCGATGCTCATCATCGGCACGCCCCGCAAGGAGCGCCCGGCGATCGCGCATCCCGTGGTGAACCTGGTGCATGAGGAGCGTTATTGTCGCGCCGACGCCGCGACCTTGGATGCGCAGGTGGCCGAGATGGACGCGATGTTTCGCCCGCACGCCCGCGAGGTGGGCGAGCGCGTCGTCGATATCTACACCCGTAAGCACACGAGTCCCTTTATGGCCGAGATGAGCCGCTCCATGGAGTGGTGGTTCAAGAACTGGCTCGGAAAATGACGAATGTGACAAAGGGACTGTCCCTTTGTCACATTCCATATCGCCGCGGTGGCCTAAAGGCCGCATAAATGTTTATTTAGCTGGGAAAACAGTACCATTCAAACATGGGCTGATTACCTATAATCCCGTCGAACGTTAAAATTGGGAGGAAACTGGCTTATGGAACAAAAGGCAAAGGAAGTAGCCTCGCACGCTGCGATTCCTGTGAGCATCTCGGCGATGCTCGTCACGCTGGGCGTGGTGTACGGCGATATCGGCACCAGCCCCATGTATGTAACCAAGGCGCTCGTTGCCGGCAACGGCGGCATCGGAAGCGTCACGCAGGAGTTCGTGCTCGGCGCGCTCTCCCTTGTCGTGTGGACGGTCACGCTGCTGACGACCGTCAAGTACGTGCTGATCTCGCTGCGCGCCGACAACCACGGCGAGGGCGGCATCTTTGCCCTGTACAGCCTGGTCAAGCGCTGCGGCAAGTGGCTTATCATCCCCGCCATGCTGGGCGGCGCGGCACTGCTCGCCGACGGTATCCTGACGCCGGCCGTTACCGTGACCACGGCCATCGAGGGCCTGCGCACCATTCCGGCGGTCCACGCCGTGCTCGGTGACGACCAGGGCCGCGTTGTCGCCATCACGCTCGCCATCATCATCGCGCTCTTCTTGGTGCAGCGCATCGGCACGGCCAAGATTGGCCACGCCTTTGGCCCCATCATGACGCTGTGGTTTTTGTTCCTGGGCGGTACGGGTCTGTTCTTTGTCTTCCAGTATCCCGCGGTGCTTTTGTGCCTCAACCCGCTGCGTGGCATCGGCTTTTTGCTGAGCCCCAACAACCATGCGGGCATCATGATCTTGGGCAGCTGCTTCCTGGCCACCACCGGTGCCGAGGCGCTCTATTCCGACATGGGCCATGTGGGCCGCGGCAACATCTACGCCACCTGGCCGTTTGTTAAGTGCTGCCTGCTGCTGTCCTACATGGGCCAGGGCGCGTGGCTTATCAACAACGCCGGCAACCCGGAGCTCATGGGCATCGCCGACCTCAACCCCTTCTACCAGATGCTCACCCCGGGCCTGCGTCCCTTTGCCGTCGGCCTTTCCACCGTCGCGGCCATCATCGCTTCGCAGGCGCTCATCACCGGCGCATTCTCGCTGGTGTCCGAGGCCAGCCGCCTGGACCTCATGCCGCATATGCAGGTCTTCTATCCTGCCGAGACCAAGGGCCAGCTCTACATCCCCATGGTCAACAACGTCATGCTTGTCGGCTGCGTCATCGTGGTGCTGCTGTTCCAGAACTCGGCGCATATGGAAGCCGCCTACGGCCTTGCCATTACGCTGACTATGATGTGCACCACGCTGCTGCTCTTCTTCTACCTGCATGAGGAGCGCAAGCTCAAGGTTGCTCCGTGGATCTTCGCGGCCTTCTTCCTTTTGCTCGAAGGCTTCTTCTTCGTGAGCTCACTCACCAAGTTCTTCCACGGTGGCTATTTCACCATCCTCATGGCCGCGCTCATCATGGGCATCATGGTGTGCTGGTACAACGGTACGGCTGTTGAGCAGCGCCAGTTTACGCTGCTGCCGCTGCGCAGCTACCTGCCGCAGCTCAAGCGCCTGCGCGACGACGATCGCTACGAGCTTATGAGTGACAACATCGTGTACCTGACCAAGGACACCAATACCGACTACATCGACCGCGATATCGTCTACTCGATCTTGGACAAGCACCCCAAGCGCGCTCGCGCCTGGTGGTTCGTGAATGTCGAGACCATGGAGGAGCCGCATACCTTTGCCTACTCGGTCGAGACGTTCGGCACCGACTACGTGTTCCGCGTGCATCTGTATCTGGGCTACAAGATCAACCAGCGCGTCAATGCCTATCTGCGTCAGGTTGTTCAGGATCTGGCTGCCAGCGGCGAGCTGCCGGCACAGACGCATGACTACTCGGTCTACAAGGATCCGGGCAACATCGGCACGTTTAAGTTCGTCATGATCCGCAAGCTGCTGGCGCCCGAAAGCGACGTGGAGCCCAGCGAGCGTACGGCCATCACGCTCAAGTACATCATCCGCCGCGCTGCCGGCACTCCCGCGCGCTGGTACGGCCTGGAGAACTCCAACGTGAGCTTTGAGTACGTGCCGCTGTTCACCAAGTTTAAGGCCGTGAGCAAGATGCAGCGCCTGGCTCCCGACGAGCGCCCGTAGTCGACGTCTGCTGTTTGTCTAGCGACTGCGGGCTGCAAAGGCTATACACTTGAAACCACCACAAGGAGGCCACCACCACAAAGGTGCCTGTCCCCTTTGTGGTGGTTTTTGTTTTTGAGAGAGGGGCGGTGCGCTGATGGACGTCCATACGGACGGCGATATTGCCGAGAACTTTTGGTGGCGGCGCACGACGCTGACGCGTCGCAGCCCTCTGTATGACGCCTGCGTATCAGCGGGGCTGCTGGTCGCGGCGACGATTGTGGGCGCGCTGCTCGACCGTCCGGGTCTCGCGCCGAGCATCATGATCGTCTATGTGTTTGCCGTGCAGCTGTGCGCATTCTTTACCTGGAGCCGCCTGTATTGCCTGCTGAGCTCGGCTGCCGCCGTGGCGCTCTACAACTATTTGTTTGTCGACCCGCGCTACTCGCTGTCGCTCATCGACCGCGTCTATCCCGGCATGTTCTTTATCATGTTTGTGGTCTCGCTCGTGTCGAGCTCGATTGCGCTGGCCCTGCGCCGCGCCTTGGCGCAGGCTGCCGCCAGCGACCGTCGCACGCAGATGGTGCTCGAGACCAACCGCATGCTGCAGCGGTGCGGCGATCAGCAACAGATTGTGCATGCTATGGCAACGCAACTGGCGCGTCTTTCGGACTGTCCGGTCGTGTGGTATAGCGCCGATGTCGACGACGATGACCTGCTGCCGCGCACGATGTACACGGCCGTGGGCGATGCCGCGCCGGTGCACGAGCTGGCGCCGCAGATGCCGCCACGGCTCTCGGCATCCGCCTATGTGGGAACGCCGCTCGATGCCACCTATGGCGGCTCGGCGTTCTTTGGCATATACCTGACCGTGCACTCGGGCGACACCATGGTGCGCGCGGGTGATCCCGCCTCGGTGGTGGGGGTGCTCGCCATTGTCGCCGAGCCCGATGCGCTGACGTCCGAGGAGCGGACGCTTGCCGATGCCATCGTGAGCGAAGGCGAGCTGGCTCTCGATCGCGCCCGCGCCATGGAGGCCCGCGAGGAGGCGGCGGTGCTCGCTAAAAACGAGCAGCTGCGTGCCAACTTGCTGCGCTCCATCTCGCACGATCTGCGCACGCCGCTTACCAGTATCTCGGGCAATGCCGACGTGTTGCTCGACCAGGGCTCGACTGGCACGGCCGTGCTCGACGACCAGACGCGCCGCGGCCTGCTCCTATCCATTCGCTCGGACGCGCAATGGCTCAACGCCACCGTCGAGAACCTGCTCGCCATTACCAAGCTCGAGGGCGGCGGCATGCATCTGTCGACCACGCTCGAGCTCATGGACGATATCGTCGAGGAGGCGCTGCGCCACGTAAACCCGGCCGTACGTGAGCACGACCTTAAGGTAGTGGCGTGCGATGAGCCGGCGCTCGTCAACGTCGACGCGCGCCTGATGGTGCAGCTGGTGGTCAATCTGGTGAACAACGCCATTACCTATACGCCCGCAGGCTCGCATATCGTGATCTCGATTGGCGTCCATGATGGATGCGTGGCGTGCTCGGTTGCCGATGACGGCCCGGGCATTGCGCCCGAGGACCGCGAGCGAATCTTTGAGTCGTTCTATATCGCCAACCATGGCCTAGCCGATAGCTGCCGCAGTGTGGGTCTGGGGCTTTCGCTCTGCCGCTCCATTGCGCTGGCGCATGGCGGTAGCATAGGGGTTGCCGCGGCGGACCCGCACGGCTCTGTCTTTACGATTGAGCTTCCTGCCGCCGATGTTTCGTTTGATAAGGAGTAACACTGTGCCGAACTCTGCTGTGAAACCGCTTATCTTGGTCGTTGAGGACGATCCCGCCGTCCGCAACCTTATCGTTGCCGCGCTCGAGGCGCACGGTTTGCGCCATATGGCTGTGGAGACCGCCCACGCCGCCATCGCCGCCGCTTCGTCGCAGGCGCCGAGCATTGTGCTGCTCGATCTGGGCCTGCCCGATATGGACGGCGTCAAGGTGGTGGAGTCGGTGCGCGCGTGGTCGGGCATGCCGATCATCGTGGTCTCGGCACGCAGCGAGGACGCGGACAAGATCCGAGCGCTCGATGCCGGCGCCGATGACTACCTGACTAAGCCGTTTTCGGTCGAGGAGCTGCTCGCGCGCATTCGCACCACGCTCAGGCGCCTTTCGTATGCGCAGGCGGGCGGTGTTGTCTCCGAGGGCTCGTTCGATACCGGCGAGTTGCATATCGATTTTGATGCCGGCATCGCCACGATGGATGGCGAGGAACTGCATCTGACGCCGATCGAGTACAAGCTCTTGTGCCTGCTGGCACACAACGCCGACAAGGTGCTGACGCACCAATTTATCCTGCACGAGATCTGGGGCACGGCGACCAAGAGCGACCTGGCGAGCCTGCGCGTCTTTATGGGTACGCTGCGCAAAAAGATCGAGTCCGATCCCGCGCACCCGCACTATATCCAAACGCACGTGGGCATCGGCTACCGCCTGGTCATCCAAGGCTAGATCGCCAACCATCATCCCAATATGAGTTGCGGTGAAATAGTTCCTGTTTGGGCCTTTACCAGGCATTTTTAGGGACTATTCCACCGCAACTTTGTTTATTTGCCCTTGGGCTTGCTGGCGTAGAACTTCTTCTTTTTGGGCTTGCCTGAGCAGGCGGGCTTGTCGTCGCCGTGCGGTCCTCGGACGCCGGCCTGCGCGTGCGCGGGCGATGCTGCGCGAGGCTTGCGGGCTCCGGGGTTGCGCAGTTCCTCGACGCGCTCAGCAATTTCCTCGGCGCTAAAGCCGACCTCGGCCATGGCGTCCTCGATGGGCAGGCGGCGCACGATGTAGCAGTGGTGCACCTTCTGGTTGCGCGCGAAATCCTCGGGGATGGTCTGCTCCGTAATGTCCTCCAGCACCACGCCTGCGCGCGCGAGCTTGCGCGTCTCGGGGCGGAAACCGCGCAGGTTGCAGCTAAAGATGGCATGGCCGCCCTGCGCGAGCAGGCGCGATACGCCGGCCAAAAGCTCAACATGGTCGCGCTGAACATCCCAGGTGCGACGGCCCATCTTGGACGAGTTCGAGAACGTGGGCGGGTCGACAAAGATCAGGTCCCAGCGGTTGCGCGTCTGGCGCTGGTCGCGAATCCAGGCGAGCACGTCGTCGCGCACAAAATGATGCTGAGGCCCCACAAAGCCGTTCTGGCGCATGTTGCGCTCGGCCCAGTCCAGATAGGTGTTGGAGAGGTCGACCGTCACGGTCTCCTCGACGCCGCTGTCTGCCGCATAGCAGGTGGCAGTGCCGGTGTAGGCAAACAGGTTGAGGAAGCGGCGCGCCTGCTTGGCGTGCTCGCGCACCAGATTGCGCGTGACGCGGTGGTCCAAGAAGATGCCCACGTCCAGGTAGTCGTCAAAGTTGACGGCAAAGGTGAGGCCGCCTTCCTCGATGAGCGGTAGGCGACGGCGCGCAATGTTGGCGCGCTCGCCCGAGCCGCCCTTGCCGGCGCCCTGCTTACCGTACTGCGAGCCGCCGCGCGAACGCATGCGGGCCTTGGCGTGCACGTGCTCGGCGGGAACATCTAGGATGCGCGGCGCGATGGCCAGAATGTCGAGCATGCGGGCCTGGGCCAGTGCGGGGTCGATGGTCTTGGGCGCGGCGTATTCGGCGATGACGAGCCAGCGGCCCGGCGTCTGCGGGCAACCCTCGTACAGATCGATGGCGGCGGAGTAGTCGGGCAGGTCGGCATCGTAGACGCGGTAGCAGCTCACGCCCTCGCGCTTGGCCCACTTGCGGCGCAGGCGAGCGTTCTTGCGCAGGCGGTTGGCGAACTGCTCGGATTCGGGGATGAGCACGGGCAGCGGCTTGCCGTCGCCCAGGTCGAGCGTGGCGGCAGGTTCGGGCATGGGGGTGCTGGCGGCTTCGTCGCTGATGACGTCGTTGGCATCCGCAACCTCGGCCTCGGCATCCGCGCTGGTCGCAGCCTCAAACGCTGCGGCGGCGTGGTCGAGCGAGGGCCAAACCTCGATAGTCGCCTCTTCGTTGTTGGGCATGACGGCAATGGAGCGCGCGGGCTCGGCATGGAGCGCGCGGGCCAGCAGGCCGTCGCGGGTGAGCGCGGCGACCGGTGCCGAAGCAAGCTCGGGCGCGCGGCGCAGCTCGCCGACCAGCGTCATGGCGTCATGCATAAGCGACAGCGGTGTCTCGGTCGTATCCGCGACGAGGGCGGCGCCGGCGACAGCGCCCGCATGGTCCAGCACGGTGGCGGGCTTGGCGGCGCAAAAATCGACAAAGCGCTTGTAACCGGCGCACTTGGCCATGCGCTCGGCGGTCTTGCGGGCGGCAGGGTCAATGTCCACGGCGACGATGCGTGCCTGGCGCTCGCGCGCTGCCGCCTCGCGCTCTCGTGCCTCGGCAAGCAACTGCTCCCATAGGGCGGCATCGTGCAGCTGCCAGCCCTCAAAGCCCCAGCGCTCGCGTGCGGCGCCCGGGGCGCGGTCGGTCAGGATGTTCACGGCCTCCAGCAGCAGGCCGCCGCCGGCGCACGAGGCGTCGATCAGCGTAGGTAGGGCCTCGTTTTCGTAGTCGTCGGCCGTCAGCTCGCGCTCGCACAGCGCGGTCCAGCCGACCTGCGCCAACACCAGGGCGGCGTAGTCGGGGCGTAGCACGTGCGCGCCCTCGCCGGCGCGAGTCGCGGCGGGCGGCAGGCGCTTGAACAGCGGGTCGCCCGAAAGGTCCAGGCTTATGCTCGCACGGCGCTGGCGTAGCGAAAGCAGCAGGTGGACATCGGGGTCGGCAGCATCGACATCGGCGCGACGGCCTGTGGTCTCGGCCAGGCGATCGCACAATGCGTCCTTGGCGCGCAGGGCAGAGAAGCGCGTGTTGCGCAGCTGCTCGGTCACACCACGGGCAGTGATGGCAATGGTGGCGCCGCAGCGGACGATGTTTTCCCAGGCAATGTCGTAAACGGCATCGTACAGTTCATCGGCATTCTGCGCCTCAAAGCGCCTGAGCACCACGAACACGCGGCTCGCCAGGCGCGACCACAGACAGGCGCGGTAACCTTCTTCGAGCTCGCCCTCAAATGTAGCGCGGCCCTTCAGCCGGCGAACATGCGAAAGTCCGAGGCGTTTAAGCTCATCGGCGAGTGCGGACTCAAAGCCCTCGGGGCAGCTTGCGTAAAATTCCATGGGTGACCTCTCTGGTTGCGTCGCTCCATTATATGATGGATGCTTCGTTTGCCCTTATCCTCGAAAGGAACCCATATGATTGATGCGTGTCCCGAACCCGCTGTGCTCTTTTTTGACGTGGACGGCACGCTGACGTCGTTCGATCCCGACGATATGACCGATAAGGACTTTACGGCGGTGCGTCCCTCGCGGGCGGTTATCGAGGCATTTCACCGTTTGCGCGATGCGGGGCACAAGGCATTTATCTGCACGGGTCGCCCCTTGTGGCTGATTGCCGATGGCCTGCGCGCGCTGAACCCGGCGGGTATCGTTGCCATGGCGGGGGCCACGCTAGAGGTCGAGGGCCGCGTGGCACACGAGGACTGCATTGACGAGGACATTGTTGAGGAGCTCGCGCGTCGCATTACTGTGGCGGGCGGCGAGGCGTTGTTCGAGACGAACAGTGCCACCTATTCACTTGAGCCAGTTGGTGTCGAACAGTCATTTCTGCTAGGCGCCGGCGTGGTGCATGGCGTTGATCAGATGCGCGTCGATGGCCGCTTGCGCGTAGGCAAGGTGTGCATTAACGCGTGCGACCTGGCTCGCGTAGCCAACGATGACGGCTTTATCGAGCGCGAGTTTGAGCTGTGCAACACCGGTGGTCAGAATCGCGAGCTGAGCCCCAAGGGCATCGACAAGGGCGTGGGCGTGGCGCGGGCGCTGGAGTATCTGGGTCGCGCGGGAAATGCGCGCACCTTTGGCTTTGGCGATTCGGGCAACGACCTGGGTATGCTCGCTGCGGTCGAGACAGCTGTCGCCATGGGCAACGCCATGCCCGAAGTCAAGGCGCTCGCCGACTACGTGACCGACGATGTCGCACACGACGGTACCGTCACAGCGATGCAGCATTTTGGGTTGATTTAATAAATGGCCGGGTCGCCCGCAGTGGGGGCGACCCGGCCATTTGAGCTATTTTGCAATATAGAGCTTGGGATGACTGCGACTGCTCTCGATCGCCGCCGTCATGATGCCCTCGTCGTCTCCATCAACGATGATGCCGTCGAGGTCATCGATCTGCGCGGACTGATAAAAACTGGTTTTGTTGAACTTTCCCTGGTCAACCATCATGTAGCCCTGGTTTGAGTTGGTAAGGTACATATGCTTGATCATGGCCGAGAAGTCGTGCTCGACGGTAAAGCCGTGGTCGGGGTGGAATCCGTCGGCACTGACAAACGCCTTGTCGGCATGTAGTTTGCTCATGCAGTCGAGCGTCAGTGCGCCCGCGAGATAGAGGTGCCCCTTGCGCACGGAGCCGCCCAGCAGCACTACCGAAGCATTGGGGAGATTGAAGCTGGCGTAGTTCGCGATTGCAAGATCGCCGGTGATAATGGTGATCTCACGCTTGTCCATGAGGGCCTTAGCGAAGTAAAAGCCTGTGGTGCCGATATCAATTACCAGAACATCGCCATCATCAACAAGAGTTGCTGCGGTTGCGGCGATGGCCTCCTTGGCCTCGACTTGGACATTGATGCGCTCCTCGGGATACGAGATTGCGTTGGAGCGAGAAAGCGATACCGCTCCGCCGCGTACGCGACGCAGCTTGCCTTCGGATTCCAGCGAGATGAGGTCGTGCCGTGCGGTGACTTCCGAAACCGAAAAACGGCGAACGATGTCGGATACCGAGATATTTGGCTTTTCGGCCAGCCAATTCATGATAAATCGCTGACGCTCGGCCGGTGAAAGGTCTGAAGTAGATGCCATATGCCGCTCCTTTTGAACAAAAGGTAAAAGATGCGCCTTTCGTAATCGAAATATAACGTATCGATATGAAAAGAACAAGGCAAATTCGAATGAATCAAAAGAACGGAATGGCATGTCACAAATGCATGCGTAGCAGATAGTTCGCACGTAAACGGGCTATAAAGAGTCTCATTCTGAAGGTGCCGCCCAAAAGAAGTACGTTCACGCCCGATATTCGACCGTTCACGGAAAGTTGACAATTGAGCTTTCGATAGCTTTTGAAATAGTTTATAAAAGAAAACCGAAAAGCTTTTGAAACAAAGAAGAAGGCTTTCGATAGCAATAGTGTTAGATGAGAAAGGACCGAACATGGCGATCAAGGTGTTTGCCGACGGCGCTGACCTCGAGGGCATGCTTGACATGCATGACAATGGCAACGTTCAGGGCTTCACGACCAATCCTTCCCTTATGAAGGCCGGCGGCGTGACCGACTACCGCGCTTTTGCCAAGACGGTTCTTGAGCACATTACTGATGTGTCGGTCTCTTTTGAGGTATTCGCCGACGACGAGGCAGGTATGGAAGCCGAGGCTCGCGAGATCGCAACCTGGGCAGACAACGTCTACGTTAAGATCCCGGCGCTCAACACCAAGGGTGAGTCCACTGCCGCGCTGGTCAAGCGCCTTTCTGCCGACGGCATCAAGGTGAATGTCACCACGATCTTCACGCCCGAACAGGTCGACGAGTTTGTCGATGCCGTCTCTGCTGAGACCCCCTCTATTCTGTCCATCTTCGCCGGTCGCATTGCCGATACCGGCGTCGATCCGCTGCCCCTCATGGCGGAGTCCGTAAAGAAGGCTGCCGTTAAGCCTGCTGCCGAGGTTCTCTGGGCGTCTACGCGCGAGGTCCTCAATATCTTCCAGGCGGAGTCCGTTGGATGCCAGATCATTACGGTCCCCAATGCCCTTCTTGCCAAGCGCAAGAATTTCGGGAAAGATTTGCTTGAGTACTCGCTTGATACGGTCAAGGGTTTTGCCCGCGACATTCAGGCGCTTGGTTTTCATATCCTGCCCGAGGAGTAGGGGACGAGCATGCTGACCGATCTTCTTAAGCCCGAGCTTGTTGCCTGCCACGTCGAGGCCTCCGACTGGGAGGAAGCGATCAGGGCATGCGGTAAGTTGCTCGTAGACGCTGGCAAATGCGATCAGAGCTATGTTGACGCCATGATTTCATCGGTTCACAAATTCGGCCCCTATATGGTCTTGGAAGAGGGCATCGCCATGCCCCACGCTCAGGCAGATGGCAATGTGAGCGAAGCGGGAATCTGTATCGTCACGCTTGACCCAGCCGTTGCGTTTGGACACGAGGATTTCGATCCGGTTCACGTGCTCGTGGGTATTTGCGCACCCGACCCCAAGGCTCATCTTGGCTGCTTGGCGGAGCTTTCGCAGATGTTCGAGGACGAGGACTGCGTTGCCAAGCTCAGCGCATGCGATACGCCCGAGCAGGTTTTGGAGACCATGCGTTCATTCTTTTAGGCCTTAATGGCACGGCGATGCGTCGCCGCTTTTGGATAGACGGAAAACCGTCACGTGTAGGAGAGGAAGGTTGCCATGCATATCATCACCGTATGCGGAAACGGCATCGGGTCCAGCCTGATGCTCGCTGGCAAAGTCGAGGAGCTTTGCGAGGAGGAGGGCATCAAGGCCGACGTTGAGTCTATGGACCTGAACGGTGCTTCTTCCGCAAATCCGGATCTGTTCATCACCGTTAAGGAACTCGCCCCCGAGCTCCACGGCAACGTTGTGATCGTTCGCAGCTATGTGAACAAGAAGAAGATCCGCGAAGACGCCCTCGAGGCAATCAAGGCGGCCGCCGCTAACGCCTAAAGCGGCACAAAAAAGGGCGGTTCCCTGTGGAAGAGGGAAACGCGCCCACGTTAGAGAGAAAGGAAGCGCAGATGCAAGCCATCCTTCCCATACTTGAGTTTATCCAATCGATTCTGACCAAGCCAGCGTGGATTATGGGTCTATTTGCCTTTGTGGGCCTTGTCGCGCTTAAGCGTCCTGCCCACAAGGTGATGACGGGCACCCTGAAGCCCATTCTTGGTTACATCATGCTGTCTGCCGGCGCCGCTGTTGTTCAGGAGAACCTTGCTCCGCTGGGTACCTTCATCGAGACCGGTTTCCACATCACCGGCGTCGTGCCCAACAACGAGGTCGTCGTTTCGATGGCTCAGAGCGTCCTCGGCGTTCAGACCATGATGATCCTGATTCTCGGCTATGTCGTGAACATTATCATTGCCCGCTTTACCAAGTTTAAGTACATCTTCCTGACGGGCCATCACAGCATGTTTATGGCCTGCCTGCTGTCTGCCGTTCTGCAGGCATCTGGCTTCCAGGATGTCCAGCTTGTCATCGTGGGCGGCATGTTCCTGGGCCTCGTGAGCGCTATGCTTCCCGCCGTTGGTCAGCGTTTCACCGAGAAGGTTACCGATGGCGATGAAATCGCCATGGGCCACTTCGGTTCACTCGCCTATTACATCTCCGCTGCAGTCGGTACGCTTTTTGCTAAGGACGCCGAGGAGAACAGCACCGAGAAGATCGAGGTTCCCGAGAAGTTCGCCTTCCTGCGCGACACTACCATCTCCACGGCTCTTACCATGGCCTTCTTCTACCTGGTTACCGCTTTCGCCGCTTACATTGCAGATCCTGCGGTCGTTACCAAGACCGCTGGTGGCGACAACGTGATTGTCTATGCCCTGACCTGCGCTCTGTCTTTCGCCGTTGGTGTCACCATCGTCTATAACGGCGTTCGTATGATCCTTGCCGACCTGGTCCCGGCTTTCCAGGGCATCTCCAACAAGCTGATCCCCGGTGCCATCCCCGCCGTCGACTGCGCCGTCTTCTTCCCCTATGCTCCCACCGCCGTCATCCTCGGCTTTGTCGCTTCCTTTATCGGTGGCGTGGTCGGTATGTTCATCGTGGGCGCTACCCTGGGCATCTTCATCATCCCGGGCATGGTTCCCCACTTCTTCTGCGGTGCTACCGCGGGCATCTACGGCAATGCTACCGGCGGTCGCAAGGGCGCAGCTCTTGGCGCTTTCGTCAACGGCCTGCTCATCACCTTTGCCCCGGCCCTGCTCCTGCCCGTTCTTGACGTCTTTGGCTTCAAGAACACTACGTTCGGCGACTTCGATTTCTCCGTCATTGGTATTACGCTTGGCCGCGCTGCCGAGGCCTTCGGTACCACCGGTGTCTACGCGATTCTCGCTGTCCTTCTGGTCGTTGCCTTCGTCCCCAACTTCATCCACACCAAGGGTGCTGTGATCAATCACGTTGAGGAAGAGTAATCCAGGCATACGTTAAGCCCTAATCGGGCGGAGCTCCGATAACCGGCTCCTACACGGAAGCGGTGACGTCTCAATCGAGGCGTCACCGCTTTTTGCTTTGGAGCGATTGTGAATATGAGCCGGCGAGGCGCTGCTTCTGTTCCGTGAACGGAATCAAACGCAATGATCGGCAAAAACGTTTTGCCGCTGGGGCGTCGATATAAAAATGGTAAATCTGCAAAACCGTTCGCCGAGAAGATAAAAAACCGCAGTTCACGCCTTGATAAACGTAGATAAAGTGTTTAGCAGTTTATCGGCCGTATGCTAACGAAAGGAATCAGGCAGATGGCAATCAAGGTGTTCGCTGACGGTGCAAACCTCGAGGGCATGCTCGACATGTACGAGAGCGGCAACGTTCAGGGTTTCACGACCAACCCGTCCCTTATGAAGAAGGGCGGCGTGACGGATTACCGCGCGTTTGCCAAGGAGGTCCTGGCCCACATCACCGATGTGTCCGTGTCGTTTGAGGTCTTTGCCGACGACGTCGAGACCATGGAGGTCGAGGCCCGCGAGATTGCTGCCTGGGCCGAGAACGTCTACGTCAAGATTCCGTGCGTGACCACCAAGGGCGAGTCCACCGCCGAGCTGGTGCACAAGCTTTCGGCCGACGGCATCAAGGTCAACGTCACCACCATCTTTACGCCTACGCAGGTCGACGAGATGGTCGAGGCCGTTGACGCCGAGACGCCGTCCATCATCTCGCTCTTTGCCGGTCGCATCGCCGACACCGGCGTCGATCCCATTCCGTTTGTGACGGAGTCGGTCAAGACGGCCGCCGCCAAGCCCAACTGCGAGGTCCTGTGGGCATCCACGCGCGAGCTCATCAACATCTACCAGGCCGAGGCCTGCGGTTGTCAGATCATCACGGTGCCCAACAGTATCCTGGCCAAGCGCAAGAACATCGGGCGCGACCCGTATGAGGTTTCGCTCGATACCGTGCGCGGCTTTGCCAAGGATATCGCCGCTTTGGGCTTCCATATCCTGCCGTAACGCGAACACTGGCTGCGCCGCGGGTTGTTCGCCCCGGCCTTTCCTTTCCCTATCGCTCACGCGCTTCGCGAGGGTCGCGCTAGGTAAAGGAAAGGCCGGGGCTGCCGACACGAGCTTGCCGGCAAGTTAGCACTCGGCTTCCATATCCTGCCGTAGGCAAAGGTACCCCCGCCTGCGACGTGCAAAATTGAGAGTATTCAGCAAGGTAAAGGCTTTTACCAGCTGGTTGAAGCACGGAACAGCCCCCGTTTTGGCTCTGACGACGCTAAAACGGGGGCTGTTTGTGACTTTATTGCCTCTGAGGAGCGTTCGGAGCGGCGGAAATTGCAGAATACTCGCGATTTTGCACGCTGCTACAGGGGGTACCCTTGCTTTGGCGGTTTATTTCCCCTGCACCATGGTGAGCGAGATCTTCTTGCGGTCGCGATCGACCTTTTCGACCCACACCTTGACCGTGTCGCCGACGCGCACCACGTCGCTTGGGTGCTTGACGAAGCGGTTGGCCAGTTTGGAGATGTGCACGAGGCCGTCCTGGTGCACGCCCACGTCGACGAAGGCGCCAAAGTCGACGACGTTGCGCACCGTGCCCTTGAGCTCCATGCCGGGTTCCAGGTCGTCGATGGAAAGTGCCGAGCGGCTAAAGACCACCTCGGGCGCGTCGTCTCGCGGGTCGCGGCCGGGCTTCTTGAGCTCGTTGACAATGTCGATGAGCGTGAGGGTACCGCAGTCCAGGTCGCTTGCCAGCGTCGAGATGCTGCCCAGGCGGCGCTCGATGTCGGGCACGCCGCCGCGGCTGAGCTCGCTTGCCGCAACGCCGGCGCGCTCCAGGACGGCCGTGGCCACCTCGTAGCTTTCGGGGTGGACGCTTGTCGCGTCGAGCGGGTTCTTGCCGCCGCTGATGCGCAGGAAACCTGCGGCGTTGAGGTACGCCTTGGGTCCCAGCTTGGGGACCTTCTTGAGCTGGCGGCGATCGGTAAAGGCGCCGTTTTCCTCGCGGAAAGCCACGATGTTTTTGGCCACGCTCGGCGTGATGCCCGATACGTATCCCAGCAGGCTCGCGCTCGCGGTGTTCACGTCGACGCCCACGCGGTTAACGACGTCCTCCACCACGTGGCCCAGGGTGCGCGAGAGTTCGGCCTGGTCAAGGTCGTGCTGGTATTGACCCACGCCGATGGACTGGGGCGGAATCTTGACGAGCTCTGCCAGCGGGTCTTGCAGGCGGCGGCCCAGGCTCATGGCGCCACGTACGGTGACGTCCAGGTCGGGATATTCCTGGCTGGCGAGCTCGGAGGCGGAGTACACCGATGCGCCGGCCTCGTTGACGATGGTGTAGCGAAGGCTGGGCGCCTGCTCGGCAATGAACTCCGAGACGACTTCCTCGGTCTCGCGGCTGGCGGTGCCGTTGCCGATGACGATGGTGTTGACGCCGTCCTTCTTGACGAGGCGGGCGAGCTCGCGCTTGGTGCCGGCGACGTCGTGGCGCGGCTTGGTGGGGTAGACCACGCCGTGGTCGAGCAGCTTGCCGGTCTCGTCCATGACGGCGACCTTGCAGCCAGTGCGGTAGCCCGGATCGAGCGCGAGCACGCGGGCGCCGCGCACGGGGCGTGCCGAGAGCAGGCCCTCAAGATTCTTGGCAAAGACGTTGATGGCCTCGGTCTGCGCGCGGACGGTGAGCTTGGCGCGGGCCTCGCGCTCCAGCGAGGGGGCCATGAGGCGCTTGTAACCATCGGCGATGGCGGCATCGAAGATGGGAGCAAACACGCCCTGGCGTCGGGGCCAACGGCTGCCGAGGCGCGCCGTGGCGGCAGCGCCGTCGACGTTCACGCGCACGCGGAGCTTACCCTCGCGCTCACCGCGGTCGATAGCCAGCACGCGGTGGTTAGGGATGCGGCGCAGCGGCTCGTCAAAGTTGTAGTAAGGCTCGTAGGGAGTCTTCTCCGCGGGGTCGGTGGCCTCGACGACGATATCGGCGGTGTTTTGCGTAAAGGCGCGCAGGTCGGCGACGTTCTCAGGGTCCTCGGCCACCGTCTCGGCCACGATGTCGGCGGCGCCGGCAAGCGCCTTCTCAGGTGTGTCGAAGCCGGCCTCCTCGTTGACGTATTCCGCGGCGGCGTCGAGCGCGCTGCCCTTGGCCGAGGCCTGCATGATGATCATGTTGGCAAGCGGCTCCAGACCTGCCTCGCGGGCCTTCTGCGCGCGGGTCATGCGCTTTTTGCGGTAGGGCTTATAGAGGTCCTCGACACGCTGGAGCTGTGTGGCCTCGCGGATCTGCTGCTCGAGCTCGGGCGTGAGCTTGCCCTGTGCGTCGATGAGCAGGATGACGTCCTCTTTGCGCTGCTCAAGATTGCGCAGGTAGGACAGGCGCTCGTCGAGTGCGCGCAGGGCGACGTCGTCCATGCCGCCGGTGGTTTCCTTGCGGTAGCGCGAGATAAAGGGGATGGTGTTGCCCTCGTCGATGAGCTTGACGGTCGCCTCGACATTGGCGGCCTTAAGGTTGAGCTCGCGGGCGAGCTGGGCGATAAGATCCATGGGAATTCCTGTCTGTGAGTACGTTACAGGTGCATGAGCCACCCAGTCTACCACCCGCCCGCGCGCCGCGGCTGCAAAGAAAAGCCCCGCGGGCAGGAGGCTGCTCGTGGGGCAAAGAAGAGGGGCTTATTTGTGGCGGACCGAGGGACTCGGCATGGGGTTTCTGCCGCGGCCGCTCTTAAGGCATTACAGCTCGACGAGCTGGCCGGTCTCGGCGGCCTCCTTGATGGCGTTAAGCAGCGTGAGCGTCTTAACGTTGTCGGCGGGGGTCACGACGGGCTCGACCTCGCGGCGGACGACCTTCACAAAGTGCTTGAGCTGCATCTTGTGCGGCAGCGCCGGGTCCACGGCCGGGATCTCCATCTGCAGCGGCTTGTGCCAGTTGGAGGCACCGTTGTAGGAGAACTGGTGCAGGCGGGGCAGCGAAAGGGCGCCCAAGGTTCCGCCGATAAAGTAGGCGTCGGCGTCGAAGGGACGGTACTGCGGGTCCTCGCGAGCGGTGGCCTCCCAGTTCCAGGGGCTGGCGGTGGCATCGGAGATGGTCATGCTTGCGAGCGCGCCATCGGCAAAACGGACGTTGACCACGGCGGAGTCCTCAGTCTCAAAACCGCGGGCGGCGCTGGACTGCATACCCTGGACGGCGACGGGCTCGCCCAGCAGATAGCGGAGCAGGTCGACGTCGTGAACCAGGTTAACCAGGATCGGGCCGGCACCCTTCTTGCGGCGCCACTCGACATCGAAGTACTCGTCATTCTTATAGATCATGTAGTGGAAGCTCGACACGGTGAGCTTGCCCAGCTCGCCGGACTCGATGATCTCTTTGGCTTTGTTGACGAAGGGGTTGTGACGACGGTGCTGGCCCACGAGCACGGGCACGCCGGCGGTCTCGGCCTCGGCGGCAAAGGTCTGGGCATCCTCGAGGTCATTGGAGATCGGCTTTTCGACCAGCGGCACGATGTTGCGCTTCACGGCCTCGCGGGCAACGCCCAGATGCAGGTCGTTGGGGGTGGCGATGATGACGGCCTCGGGCTTGACCTCGTCCATCATCTGGGCGGGATCGGTAAAGAACGGCACGCCGGCAGCCTCGGCCGTGGCGCGGGCGCCCTCAAAGGCGTCGGCGATGGCGACGAGCTCGGCCTCGGGCTCCTCGGTGACAAAGCGGATGTGGTTGCGGCCCATGGCGCCGGCGCCGATGACGGCAATGCGGACGGGGTTGAGCTCAGACATTTCGACTCCTTAATGCTGGTGGCTGGTGGAATGTGACAAAGGGACGGTCCCTCATGTCACATCGGTAAAACTAAGCGGACTTCTTCTTGCTGTCGGAGACCATCATGTAGACGGTGAGTACGACGGCGATGGCGGCGATCACGATGGCGCCGTAGAAGGACTGCTGGTAGGCGGCGCTGCCGGCCTCGGCGTGATACAGCACGGCGGTGATGGGCTGGCTGATCCAGGTGGAAGCGGCGTAGCCCAGGAACATGATGCCGTAGTTGACGCCGATGTTGCTGGTACCAAAGGCGCCACCGGTAAGCGGCGGGTAGATGACGAGCAGGGCGCCAAAGCTAAAGCCGAGCAGGGCGAGCGCCACAAAGAACATGCTCTGCGTAAAGCTCATCGACATGATGACGAGCGCGACGATGGTGACGACAAGGCTGATGAGCAGCGACTTGTAGGCGCCGAGCTTGTCAATGATCTGGCCAAAGGACAGACGACCGACCAGGTTGGCGCAGGTGTTGACGGAGACCACTACACCGCCGAGGGCGACAGCTGCGGCGCACGTGGGGTCGGCGAAGAGCTGGACGGCGGCGATGGAGGCAACCTTGCCCACGAGCAGGGTGCCTGCAGTGGCAGCAAAGGCGAAGGTGACGATGAGGATCCAAAAGCGCGGGGTTTTGACCATCTCGCCCGGGGTGAGGTCGCCGAAGGTGCCGGCGTGTGCGCCGCCCTTGGGGGCCTCGAAGCCCTCGGGCAGCCAACCGGCCTCGGGGGCCTTCAGGAACAGGGCGGAGGCGGCGATCATCGCAAAGAAGATGACGCCGAGTGCCTTGAGGGCGCCAAAGATGCCCAGGCTCGGGATGAGCAGCGAGGCGAGCACCGGGGACAGCACGGCGGGGCCGGCGGTCGAAGCGGCCAGGGTGATGCCGGAAGCCAGGCCCTTCTTGTCGATGAACCACTTTTGGCCGGTGGTGAGCGCCGGGTTGTAACCCAGGCCGTTGCCGATGGCGGCGACGAGCGAGAACCACAGGTAGAACTGCCACGGCTCGGTGACGGTGCCAGACATGAACCAGCCCAGGCCGTAGCACACGGCGGCGGCGATCACGACGTTGCGGGGGCCGATCTTATCGGAGATGCGGCCGGCGAAGATGCCTGTCACGGCCATGATGGTCTGAAAGACCGGGAAAGCCCAGGTAAGGGCGCTGGACCACTCGGGGTAGACGGCGAGCAGGTTCTTGCTCACGACGGAATACAGCGCGATGGAGCTGATAAAGAACATGGTGACGCACGCGGCGGAAAGCACGACGGCGCGACCCTTGTTGGAGTTGGTGGAAGCCATTGGACTCTTTCTAATCGATGCGGGGGAGGGGCGGACACGTCCGCGGGGCCTCCCTGTCAGGCTGGTTTACTGGTCAGTGGGCTTTGCGACGCCAGACTCGTCGGACCAAAGCTCGACACCCTTGTTCTTGAGGTAGTTGTCGGCAAAGGCTCGACGGCCGCCGGGCTTGGCGGTGAGGTCGCCCATCATATTGGAGAAGCCGCCGTCGACCTTGATGGCGTCGCCGGTGGTAAAGTCCGAGCGCTTGGACGCCAGGAACATGACGGCGTTGGCGATATCGCTGACCTCGCCGATGCGGCGCGTGGCGATGAGACGGCTGCGGCTCTTCTCGACCTCGGGGTCGGCGTAAAAGCTCGCCGACATGGGGGTCTTAACAAAGCAGGGCTCGACGCAATTGGAACGCACGCCGTAGGGACCCCACTCGGCAGCCAACATCTTCGACATCATGTTGACGCCCGCCTTGGTGGAGCTGTACACGCCCGAGAACGTCTCGGGGGAGTGGCTGGCAACGGTCGAGATGTGCACCAGGCGACCATGGCCGGCCTTGATCATCTCGCGACCAAAGCGCTGCGAGGTGATGAAGTAGCCGGTGAGGTTGACGTTGAGGACCTCGTTCCAGTCACTCAGCGGCAGGTCTTCCATGGCTGCGAAGCGCAGGATGCCGGCAGTGTTGACGAGGACGTCGACGCGGCCGAAGTCGGCGATGGTGGCATCGACAGCGGCCTGAACCTCGGCCTCGTCGGTGGCGTTCATCTTGTAGCCCTCGGCGTGGATGCCAAACTCGGCGGCGAGGTCGGCGGCCGCGGCCTTGACCTTCTCCTCGTCCAGGTCGAGCAGGACGACGTTGGCGCCGTTGCGGGCGAACTCGCGGCAGATCTCGACGCCCATGCCGCCGAGTGCGCCGGTCACAGCGCAGACATCGCCCTCGAGCTTAAGCCAGTTGCTCATAGGAACTTCCCTTCTTGTGCCTCCCGGTGGGTCGCTCCCATTAATCGACCCACGTGGTTTTCGCTGGTTATCGTATGCTTTGCATTTGCGCAGGTGAATTGCATATTTGTTAGAATGGCGTAAACCTATGGTTTACAGCACGCAAGGCAATTTGTTCTTAATTGAGTGTGTGACCTGCCAAAACGACCCCCTTCGGCAGCGCATGTCCATACGTCTGGAAACGGGAGATTGACGTGTACGATCGACGACTCGAGGCCATAGCGGCCGCCGCTGAGCTGGGAAGCTTCTCGCGCGCCGCGGCAAAACTGCGCGTGTCGACCCCGGCACTCGTCAAACAGGTGTCAAGATTCGAGGCCGAGTTTGGCATCACGCTGTTCGAGCGCTCGCATTCGGGCGTCAAGGTGACGCCGGCGGGGGCGCTTCTGGTGGACGACGCGCGCTCGATTATGCGCCAGTCCGAGGATGCCCTGCGTCGCGCCCGACGCGCGGCGGGCGATGGCGGCGCCGTGCGCCTGGGCGTGTCGATGATGTGCCCGGGGCGTCAGACGCTGTCGATGTGGACGGGCGTACACGAGCTGGAACCATCGCTGCGCTTCGAGATCGTGCCGGTGAACGACCTCTATGACGAGCGTGAATCCGTCATGCGCAGCTTGGGGCGCGAGGTGGATGTAGTGCAGTCGAGTTTTTCGACCCCGCGCTGGGGTGACGCCTGCCAAAAGCTCCGCATCGTTACCGTGCCGTTTTATATCGACGTGCCGCGCACAAGCCGGCTTGCGCGCAAGACGCGCATCACGGTTGCCGACTTGGAGGGCATGCGCCTGCGCGTGCTTCGTCACGGCAACGACGCCATGGACAGCCTGCGCATCGACCTGTTGGCCGACGGCGGCGTGGACGTGATCGACGTGGACAGCTTTGACTTTGCGCTCTTTAACGAAGCGGAGGAAAAGGGCGATGCGGTGCTCACCTGCGGAGCGTGGTCGGGCGTGCACCCGGCCTTTGTGGGCGTACCGTTCCTATGTGGCCGCGAGGTGCCGGTCTATTTGCACTACCCGCTTGAGCCCACCCTCCAAGTCCAAAAATTCGTCAACGCCATGGTCCAACTTCTCAAATAGCTATCGTGTCGATGATTCTTTAATCCCCGTCCTAGAAAAATCATCTGGTAGAGTTGACCTCACGTGAATTTCAGCACACTGTGTGCTACCTGCACTTTTGTCATTTGAGGAGTGAACTTGTGAATCCTTCTGTCGCCAAGAAAGCCAGCCGGGCGGTGCGCCTGCTCATGATGGTGCTCACGGCAGTTCTCATCTTCTTTTTCATCAATGTTATGCTGCTCGTCTCCGATATCCAGGGCACAGCGCGCGTGGTCAACTACGCCGGTCTGGTGCGCGGCACTACGCAGCGAATCGTTAAGCTCGAGGACGCGGGCCAGCCTCGAGATGACCTGCTCAGAGCCGTTGATTCATACATCAACGGTTTGCGTTACGGAAGTGATGACCTCAACCTCGTCCGTCTCGACGACGACGAGTATCAGGCAAAGATGACCGAGCTTGCAAACTATTATGATGAGCTTTGCGCCGAGATCATCCATGTGCGCGAAGTCGGCTACGAGAACACCGACATCATCGCCATGAGCGAGGAGTTCTTTGGTATTTGCGACGATGCTACGCGACTCGCAGAGGACTACTCTCAGGAGAAGGCGTCGGCGCTCAACTATCTCGAGGGCTTGGTGATCATCGACATCGTGGGCTTGGTGACGACCTTTGCGGTCGAACTTGTTCGCGCGGTGCGCACTGCCGCACTCAATCGCGAGCTGCAGAGCAAAGTTTATCTCGACGAAGCTACGGGACTGCCCAACAAGAACAAATGCGAGGAAATCTTGGGTCAGGAGCATCCCGTTTCCGCTGAAGCGCCCGTTGCGCTGTGTGTCTTCGATCTTAATAATCTGCATACGGTCAATAACCGCTTTGGCCACGAGAAGGGTGACGAATACATCCGTTCTTTTGCCCAGCAGCTGGGGCGCGTGGCGTCCGAGGCCTGCTTTGTGGGCCGCGACGGCGGCGATGAGTTTATCGCGGTGCTGTGGGATGCCGATCGAGCTGCCGTGGAGTCCCGTCTCGCTCGGGTCCGTGCGAACGTGAACGAGTATTCCGAGGCTCACTCCGACATGCCTATCAGCTACGCGGTGGGCTATGCGCTTTCCAGTGATTTTGGTGAGCTGCCCACGATGCGCGAGCTCTTTTCACAGGCCGACAAAAACATGTACATCGACAAGAACCGCATAAAGACGGCCGAGGCAGCCGGTCCGCAACGCGATGGCCGGTAAGCCTGCAACAGAGGACGGCTACAAAACGAGGCCCTGGCCAAACGGCCAGGGCCTCACTAACCTTTATTCCGTTTTAAACAACGGGCTGATTGCGCGCAGGAGGGTGCCCCGGGGCGGCGGGGTATTTCCTCCGCGCGCAGTTTCGCAGCGAAGCGAGAATGTTTGAGCACGGAGGAATTACCCCGACGCCCCGGGGAACCCTCCGTCAGTAACCGTTCCTACTCCAGCTCAAACGCTCCCGTGTACAGCTGGTAGTAATACCCGCGCTTGGCGATCAGCTCGTCGTGGTTGCCGCGCTCGATGATGCGGCCGTGATCCAGACAGATGATCGCGTCGGAGTTGCGCACGGTGGACAGGCGGTGTGCGATGACAAACGTCGTGCGGCCCTCCATGAGCTTGTCCATGCCCGCCTGTACGATGGCCTCGGTGCGGGTGTCGATGGAGCTCGTGGCCTCGTCCAGGATCATCGCCGGCGGATCGGCGACGGCGGCGCGTGCGATCGAAATTAGCTGACGCTGGCCCTGCGACAGTTGGGCGCCGTTGCCGGTGAGCATGGTGTCATAGCCGTCGGGCAGGCGTGTGATAAAGTCGTCCGCGCCGGCAAGCTTGGCCGCCGCGATGCACTCCTCGTCGGTGGCATCCAGGTTGCCGTAGCGGATGTTATCCATCACGGTGCCGGTGAACAGGTTCACGTCCTGCAGCACGACGCCCAGGCTTCGGCGCAGGTCGGCCTTGCGGATCTTGTTGACGTTGATGCCGTCGTAGCGGATCTTGCCGTCGGCGATGTCGTAGAAGCGGTTGATGAGGTTGGTGATGGTCGTCTTGCCGGCACCGGTGGCGCCGACAAACGCGACCTTCTGGCCCGGCTTGGCAAACACGGACACGCCGTGCAGCACCTCGTGGTCGGGCGTGTAGCCAAAGTCGACGTTGTCCATGACCAGGTCGCCGCGCAGCGGTACGTACTCGATCTCGCCGGTTGCGCGGTGCGGATGTTTCCACGCCCACATGCCGGTGTGGTGGTCCGCCTCCTCGAACTCCCAAGTCTCGGGGTTCACCTGCGCGTTGACGAGCGTCACGTAGCCCTCGTCGGCCTCGGGCTCCTCGTCGATGAGCTCAAAGATGCGGTCGGCGCCGGCAAGGCCCATGACCACGGCGTTGATCTGCTGCGAGATCTGGCCAATCTGTCCGCAGAACTGCTTGGTCATATTGAGGAACGGCACTACGACGGAGATGGACAGCGCCATGCCCGAGATGCTCAGGTTGGGCACGCCCAGCGCAAGGAAAATGCCGCCGGCAAGGGCCACCAGCACGTAGAGCAGGTTGCCCAGGTTCATAAGGATGGGCATGAGGATGTTGGCGTACATGTTGGCCTTCTGGGAGACCTCAAAGAGCTTTTCGTTGCGCTCGTCAAAATCGGCCTCGGCGGCAGACTCGTGGCAGAACGCCTTGACGACCTTCTGGCCGTTCATGACCTCCTCGATATGGCCCTCGACCACGCCGAGCTCGGTCTGCTGCGCAATGAAGAAGCGCGCGGAGTTGGAGCCGAGCAGCTTGGTCATAAAGGTCATAAAGACGACGCCGGCGATGATGACCAGGCACATCCACACGCTGTAGTACAGCATGATAAAGAACACCGTGACGATGATGATGATCGTCATGAGCAGGTTGGGCAGCGACTGGCTGATCATCTGACGCAGCGTGTCGATGTCGTTGGTGTAGTGGCTCATGGTATCGCCGCGCTGGTGCGTGTCAAAGTAGCGGATCGGCAGGTCCTGCATGCGGTTGAACATCATCTCGCGAAGCTTCTCCAACGAGCCCTGCGTGACGATAGCCATGGCGCGGTTCCAGAAGAGCGAGGACAGGACGCCGACGCCGTAAATGCAGGCGAGGGTGGTCACGAGCTGCAGAATCTTGGGCCGTGCGGCTTCCCAATCGCCCGACTGCCACGATTCGCTAATAATCTGCAGGGCGCTCTGCAGGAAGGTCGCGCCGATGGAGTTGATGATGGCGCAGAGCACCACGCCGGCGACGACAAGGGGCAAAAGCACGGGATAGAAGCCAAAGAGCGTCTTGATGAGGCGCGACATGGTGCCGCCCTTACGGTTGAGCGCGCGCTCGGCGGTCGTTGCCTTACTCATGTGCCTCGCCTCCTTCCTGGGTCTGAGCTTGCGTTGCGGTCATGTCGGTGTTGTCTGCCGCCGTGTTCGCGTCGCCAGAGACGTCGTCGGCGTCTTGCGTACCTTCGGCAGACATCTTGTTTTGCGAGGTAAAGGTCTCTCGGTAGATCTCGCTCGTCTTGAGCAGCTCTTCGTGGTTGCCGATCTGTGCGATGCGGCCGCCCTCCATGACAATGATGCGGTCTGCGTCCTGCACGGAGCTGATGCGCTGGGCGATGATGATCTTGGTCGTGTTGGGCAGATAGCTTGCCAGACCTGCGCGAATCTTGGCGTCAGTCTTGGTGTCGACGGCGCTGGTGGAGTCGTCCAGGATCAAGATCTTGGGGCGACGCAGCAGGGCGCGTGCAATGCACAGGCGCTGTTTCTGACCGCCCGAAACATTAGAGCCGCCCTGTTCGATCCAGGTGTCGTAGCCCTTGGGGAAACCGTCGACAAACTCGTCGGCGCAGGCCAGATGCGCTGCCTCGCGGACTTCCTCGTCGGTGGCGTTCGGGTCGCCCCAACGCAGGTTCTCGGCGATGGTGCCGCTAAACAGCACGTTTTTCTGCAGCACCATGGCGACCTGGTGACGCAGCGCATCCAGGTCGTAGTCGCGCACGTCCACGCCGCCCACGCGCACAGCGCCTTCGGTGGTGTCGTACAGGCGGGCGATGAGGTTAACGAGCGTGGACTTGGCCGAGCCAGTGCCGCCGATGATGCCGATGGTCTCGCCGCTCGTAATGTGCAGGTCGATATCGTCGAGCGCCTGGCGTTTCGCATGCGCGGAATACTTAAAGCTCACGTGGTCAAAGTCGATGGAACCGTCGGCAACCTCGAGCACGGGCTCGGCGGGATCGGCGATCGTGGGCTCGGCGGCCAGCACCTCGGCAATGCGGTGTGCCGATTCGTCGGCCATGGTCACCATGACAAAGATCATCGACAGCTGCATCAGGCTCATGAGAATCTGGAAACCATAGGTAAAGGTCGAGGAGAGCTGGCCCACGTCGAACAGCGTGCCCTGGCTCGTGATGATGAGCTTGGAGCCCAGGTAGATGATGACGACAAACGCGCCGTTGACGCAGATGTTCATCATGGGGTTGTTAAAGGCGAGCAGCTTCTCGGCGCGGGTGAAGTCCATCTGGACGTCGCGCGCGGCGGTCGCGAACTTCTCCTTCTCAAAGTCTTCGCGCACATAGCTCTTGACCACGCGCATGCCGGTGACGTTTTCCTCGACGGACTCGTTAAGGGCATCGTACTTGTGGAACACGCGCGAGAAGATGGGGCGCACCTTAAAGATGATAAAGAACAGTCCAAAGCCCAGCAGCGGAATGATGACCAGGTAGACCATGGCAACACTGCCGCCCATGATAAACGCCATGGTAAAGGCGAAGATCAATACCAGCGGCGCGCGCACGGCGATGCGGATGATCATCATAAAGGCCTGCTGCACGTTGTTGATGTCGGTGGTCAGGCGCGTGACGAGCGAGGAGCTCGAGAACTCATCGATGTTGGCAAAGCTGAACGTCTGGATTTTGTAGAACAGGTCGTGACGCAGGTTCTTGGCGAAGCCGCAGCTCGCATGGCTGCAGGTGACGCCTGCCGCGGCGCCAAAAGCAAGCGACGTCAGCGCGATGAGCACCAAAAAGCCTGCGGTGGGAAGCATCTCGGCTACGGTGGCGCCGTCTTTGATGGCGTCGATCAGGTTGGCAGTGATAAATGGAATCAGCATCTCGCAGAGCACCTCGCCAAGCACGAGCAACGGCGTAGCAACGGTGACTTTCATATAGTCGCGGATGCTGCCCATGAGGGTTTTAATCATCCAGTTCCTCCCAGGTTACGCGGATTTTATCGAGCATTTCGGCGAGGTCCTCGCGCTCGTCGTGGGTGAGCGCGCTAAAGGCCCGTTCTCTAAAGCGGATGCGGGCTGCCTGGTCGATGCGGGCGTTTTCCCGGCCGGTTTCGGTCAGGCGAATGGTGAGTTGCCGTCGATCCTTGGGGTTACGGCTGCGCTCGATGAGGCCGTTGAGCTCGAGCTTGGACAGGATCTCGGAAAGCGATCCCGGCTTGAGGTCAAAGTGCATGCCGAGCTCCTGCTGCGACATCTCGCCGCCGGGCTGCTTGGCCAGCAGGCAGATGATGGGCGCCTTGCCGGACACGCCTCCGCCATGAAAATGCATGTAATGGCCGCAAAAGCCCAGGCCGCTCAGGATGCGCTTGGCGAGTTTGTCTTCGGCGCTGACCGCTTCGGGTATGTCTACCGGTTGCGACGGGTCACCGCCGGGCTCATGCGGAAGGACGAGTGGTTCAACACACATATCTAAGCTTCGCTCCTTTCTTTAGTTAGGTAGTTGAATTGTTTTGTGCCTAACCAATTTAGGAGCACGGTAAATAAATGTCAAGGTACCAAACTTATTATGTTCGAGCGGCACTTAGGGACGTTCCTTATGTGCCGGCATTTGGGGACACTCCTTGTGTCGACTAGTCATTTAAGAACGTCCATTACAGTCGAAATTGTCAGCCCGGGACCGTCTCGGG
>NZ_QSQW01000010.1:0-93932 GCF_003437565.1 Collinsella sp. TF10-11AT | reverse complement strand
GCTGGCCGCTGCGCGGCCAGCAGACTAAAGTCTTGAACGCAAGAAAAGGGGCGGCAACCGGGTGGTTGCCGCCCCCTTTGCGAAGCCAGTTGGCTTCGGAACTAGTGGTCGATGCCGTTGAGGTTCACCCTCGTGAGCGTATAGGTCACATAGTCGGGCGATTGAGGCGTTGCGCTCGCCACGTCACCCTTAACCAGGCTCGCTGTCATCACCAAGCGATAGTTCGCGTAGAACTGCTCACGCTGTTCAACCTGCGTGTTGACCTTAACGGTAAAGGGCAGGCTAAACGTAGTGTCACCGTTCTGCGTTTTGAACTTGCCATTCTCCTTCGAGTCAGTGAAGGTGATCGTGCTACCGGAGGGAGCGACCGCGGCAAGCTTACTCTCCGTCACTGTTACGTAGTTGGAGATATCATCCGTTACACTCTCATACGTGCCGTCGGTTCCGCGGCGCTGCAGCTCGAGCGTGTACACAACAGAGTCTGCGTTCGCAATTGCCTCGGCGGCGTTGCTGAGTCCACCCAGTTCATACGTGGCACCCAGACCAATCGTGCCATTCGCGATCGGACGCAGGTCGTCCACGTTAATGCCAAGCTGCGACTTCTCAGGCGCCGATAGCGTAATGGTCGTATCACCCGTGTCCATGCGATAGTATCCAACGTTACCGCGCTTCGTCATCGCCAGGCTCGAGGTGGCAAGACCAGAATCGCGCGTCGAAAGGTTGGCGGTATAGGACATCTTGGTACAGGCGTCCTCGCCAGACTGCTTGGACAGGGAGATGACCTTGTTGCAGCCGTCCGGCGTAAGACGAATCTCTTCCACTGCCGTACGCACGGTAAAGGATCCGCCCGTTGCACGCTTGCGGATTCCGGCAAGATCATGGTCGAGCGTGAGCCTCAGTGAGTCATCACCCGTATCCGTCACAATCTGTGTAAACGCAGGCGTCGAAGCGTCACACTTCTTCCAATCGCTGCCATTCCACATGTAGTTCTGATCGCCGACGGCAACATAGAACTTCGCAATTGCCGAGGTTCCGCTCGGGAAACTGCTTACTCCCATTAGGTTGTTGTTGGCGCCATAGCGACACAGCGATGTATCGAGCTGATAGAACAGATGGTCGCTCTCTGTATAGTATTGGCTCGGGCTAAACGCAACCGTATCCATGACATCGAGAGAAAGAACGTAGGCGGCACCGTCCTCCGACTTCGAAACCGGAATGCACGCCCCATCTTTTTTGTCGACTACATTCTGCTCATAATTGGACAAGATGCTGTATGTCGATGCCGTACTGTTTTGAATATCGTCGCTGCCATCAGTGCGTAAAACATGATGCAGATTCCAAGATATGCGGCCACCCGAAGAATTCGAGTCAATAGACGAAGCCGTAAAACCGTTGATACTAGCTTGCGTCACGCCGTCGCCCGACTTGGGCACGTTGACAACTAGGTAGACGCTCTCCGATGCACGCTTCTCCCTGCCGGTATCCTTCTCCTTAGGTACCTTTAGCGTATAGCGACTGTTGCTGGGAACGTCAGCACCCGCAACCTTAAACAGCGTCCACTTGCCATCGAGTTTCGCCTTAGCGGTCGCCTCAGCCTCCTTATCACACTTAGTCCATGTGCCGGCGCCATCCTGCGTGGCCGACACATCCAAAATCTCGCTCAGCCATCGCTCCTGATATGGATTGCGCGCAGGATCCCTAAAGCCGTCGTTTCCGCTCAGCGAAACGCTCGTTGCTCCGCCTTCGCCCACCGTATAGTGATACTCTCTGCCACCGGCCTTGCCATCAACGTTCGCATCGATGAGCGTAAGCTGGGTGCCCTGGGGCAACCTTCCGTCGGCACCATTGAAGAGGATACTCTTGCCGAGCCCCTTCATCGAGCCGCCAGCAGCCATATAGCTGTCCCAGCCAAAGTCGACTTCCTTCCCATTGGCAGAATTGTATGTCCAGGTAAGCAGACCCGTCATCGGCTCGCCAAAGCTCGTAAGCACGTGTGCATCTTTTCCAAGGTTAGCGTAGTCTTTTTCTTTAAATTGAGTGCCGTAATCATACGTTGCAGTGAAATCGATCTCGAGCTTGCGCTTAACGATGATCGGCACCTGAACGTTGTAGCTCTGACCCGCCTCGGTAAAGGTAACGGTCAGGAGCGTAAAGCGACCTTTGCCGTTGTCCCAATCGGAGCTTGGGCTAAACGACATATTGTTCTTGCCATTGTTCACTACGCGAAGCGTGGGATTGTTCGACGCGTCATCGTCCTTAACGAATACACCGTTCTTGAGTTGGAACACCTCCGCCTTGGCCGTCACGTGCGGATTGGTGCCATTCTCGTTATTCAATCTGCAAGCGTCGGAGAAGCCGCCGTTCGTGATGATGTTTAGATAGCTCTTGACCGTCGTATTATCGGTACCCGAGATCACCAAAACGGGGAAATCCGCTGTGGCTTGGTTGCTGCTTGTATCATTATTCGAATTGAACTTACTGGCCACGGATGAGGCATCGTAGCTCGACTTATTTTGATAGGCGCCGTTGTCATTAATGCCGCCGATATTCGTGTAGGTGTAGCGATCGGCAACACCGGTGCCTGCCTCGCTCTGGACGGTCGCCGCGGTGTCGATGGTGGCGCCGTCGCCAAACAGGTAGCGATCGGTGGTGTCGTTGTCGGAGGCACGCGCCGCCAGCGTGCTTACGGGGCTCGTGGTCACATACGGGCTCGCTGCCGTGGTGGCGGTATTGTCCGCGCCGTAGAGCGTGATCCCCTTGTCAGGTGCTTCCAGTGTGTCGTTATAGTCACCAAACGCGATATACGACTTCATGTTTACGGCGGCCGCATTGGTCGTGTAAACCATCGGCGGCAGATCACGCGTGGTCTTGCCGTTGCCGAGCTTTACGTTCACGCCCGCTGCGGAGAGGCTATAGCCGTTTGTGTCAACCTCGCCTAAGAGCACGCCCTGCTTAGAGCCCAATTTGTAGGTATTGCTGTCCATGAGCACGTTTACCAGATGGAACTGGCCGCGTCCGTCGCCCGCAATGCCGCCGTTGGAGGTTCCGCCAAACGTTGTGTTAGATACCTTTGTGTTGGTGACGTTGATGACGTCGGCACCGCTGTTAATCGCGCCAAGTAGACCGCCGCTCCACCTGCCCTTGATCGTGGCGCTCTCAATCGCGATATTGTTGCAGGCTATGTTCACATTGCTGAAGTAGTAGCCGATAAGTCCGCCCGAGCATTGGTCGGTGCCGGCAATGTTGATATTCTCGACGCTACAGTCCTCAAACCAGTACGTGTTGGGGCTGCCACTGCTCGTGACCTCGCCAATCAAGCCGCCCGCATTACGGATGCTATTGTTCGTTCCGGTGGCATCGCCGATGATGGCGCTCTTGGCATCGCCTCCGGCATCAATGCGCACGTTGCTTATAGAAATAACGCCTCTATAGGCGCTTCCGACCACACCGCCGGCGCCCATGTACTTATCGGTGTTCGACCCGGTGGCGAGTACATTTACCCCAGAGATGACTGCCGTGCTCGATGCGACGGCTTCCGTGATGCCAATTTTGGTGTTCACCGATACGTTACTGGAGGTATAACCGAACACGCCGCCCACGTAGGGTGTTGTACCCGTGGCGGTTATGGTCGAGTTTTTGCCAATAGTCTTCTCGTATACCCCTGTGGCCGCGGTTGTCCACACGCCGCACGGCGAGGCGATCGCACCCACATAGCCGCCAACGTACTTCTCGCCCGTGACGCTAAGGCCAGTGTATGAGCAGTCACAGAGATTCGCGGGCGCCTGCGTGCCGGAGCCGAAATTGACCATATAGGTCACGTCGTTATCCGTCCTTCGGCTGGTACGGCCCGAGCTGCCAAGAAGCCCTCCTACGCTCTTTGCGCCCAACACGGTGCAGTTCTTCATCTGTACGTTGCGGTAGACGCCACGCGTGTTGCCGTCGTAGTTGGCCGTTGCGCCCGCCAAAAGGCCGGTGCCGATGAGGTCGTTCGATGCCGGTCCCGAGGCAATGCTACCGTTGGCGTCTTTGTACGTGAGCGATACGTTGCAGTTACTAAAGGTGAGGTCTTTGACCTGAGCGCCGTCATTCGCGGTGACGCTCTGCCCCACATTGGTTGAGGTGAACATCACGGTGCTGAATAGGCCGCCCACGCCCGAGACCTTATAGTCGTCATCGGCATATTCGACGACGCCGTAAGTGGCATCTTTGGTGCCCACCGTGATGGTGGCCCCGTTGCCGTCGATCGTTGCCACGTGCGGCGTGATGCGGTCGCGATCGGTGGACGCCTCGTTCGAGCTGCAAGCATTGGAATAGTAACGGCCGCTGAGACCCACGTATCCCGTGCCGTAGCCAGTCATATCATAGGTGGCATTTTCCTTGAACTCCAGGCTCATGCCGATCGATTTCGACGCGCACACGTAGCCCGTTTGGTAGTCGGCAGCGTAGGACGCCACCAGGTAGGGCGAATTTACATCGTCATCATGGTTGAGCGGGCCGTGCCACCCCTGTTTGCCCGGGGCCTTCTGGTCATCGTTTTTGGCGGTTTCGAAATCGCCGGAAGCGCTCGCAGGCTTGCCCACGCAGTCGTAGCTGGCATTTCGCACCTTACCATATTCCTTGTTGCCAAACAGGTAGCCGTTTATCGCCGGGTCCTGCTTATCGCTGCCCCAGTACGCCTTGGAGCCGCGGAACACGCCATAATTAGCGTAGTCAGTATGTGCCGCTCCAGCACCCGCACCCGAGCTAATGATGGCCGAGAGCACCAAAAGGCCCTGGGCGTTTTCCACCGTGGTCACGGGTGCCTCGGCATCAGTGCCGATATACTTGTTGTCGGTGCCCGTGGTAGTGACGCAGGCAGCTCCCTTGTTTGTGAGCTCGTTGATCTTGTAGTTAGCGTTACCGTTTTCGACTTTGCAGCCCTCGCTAAAGGCATAGCCATCAATCACACGACCAACGTAGGGATTGTCGTACTGCCGGAAGTTGCCCGTTCCAAGACCCTGAGACTTGTCGCTGGTTCCAGCGCGCCAAGACGTCCCTGACATATTGCGGAAGATCACACCGCCGCCCGCAATGGCACCAACGTAACCGCCGATGGGAACAAGATGTGGCTTAGTTCCGCCACCAGCAACCGTAAAGCCGGTTGTGGAGTTATCGGGCGTTGTCCCATTCACGGCCACACCGTCGATAATGTTATCGCCGCCAAGGATGCAGCCGATAACGCCACCGAAGAACGGCGTCGGAACACCGTCGGCATCCTTGGCAGAATAAGTAATAGTCGCCGACGCGTTCACATAGCGAATATTCAGATCGCGCACCACGCTGCCGTAACTATAGGGAATAAGGCCACGAAGCGAACCCTCGTTATTCTCTATCTTGATGGTTGCCTTTTTATCACCTTTAGGGTTGCCAACGATGACGCCACGGAACGGGTTGGCTTTGTTGCCAAAACCGCCAAACGATGCGCCGTCGAGGGTGATCGTATTACCCCCGGTAGGTTCAATACTGTAGTACGCGCTTTGGATATAGCGGTGCATCATCTCGTCGGAAAGTGTGGCCGAAGGATCAGTGGTGTCGCCGGTCTTCTTTTCCCACTTCTTCCCAGTGTCTTTCGCCTGCTTATAGACGTACGTAACCTCATTGTCGGTTTTATTGTCGCTGCGGCGAGTACAGAGCGTACTCTGGTTGACGGCAATGGTGACCTCCCAACCGTCGAGCGCAGTTTGGTTGTTGATGTAGTTGGCGATGGCGTTCATCTCAGTCGCGTCCTTAACGGCATACGGATCGCCATATGTGCCGCATCCCTCTACCAGCTTTGGAATGCGCTGGTTGACTTTAATTTCATGATATTGGACGCCGCTCTCGGTGGCCTTTCCCTTATAAACATAAGGAAGATAGCCACCAAACCAAGGCCTGACGTCACCGTCCTTCTTACCATCAACCGTCACATAGCCGCTCACGGCACCATACGTCGCTTCGTCGTAATACCAAAGCTGCTTGCCCGGGTACTCCGTACTCCCATCAATCTCAGATCCGTATGTCACCTTGCCTGCATCGGCATCGGCATCGGCCTTAGTAAAGGTGTAGTCCGCAGAGCCCGTGCTCGTGCTTCCGTAGCCAAAACTCTCCAGCAGGCTCGCATGGGTGAAGATCGTTTTGTTCTTTTGGCTGGGCAAGCTGATTTGCTCAAACTTTGCCGTCACCTGATCGGCCTCACTGCCTACACCAAGCTTTCCGAACAGCGACGTAGCCGCCTTGGTGTCACTCGTGTACCCAGTAGTCTTGATATTCTTCGCGTTCAGGCTCACGTACTTCTGCATCTCGTTGATGAGCAGAGGCATATAGGCGTTAGCATCCGTGGCGCTGTTGGCGCCGTCGACAATCAGATTGTTGAGCGTAAGACCATCAATTGAGATCTTTCTAATCTTGGTGCCATTGCCGTCGCTGGACCCATACACGTAGCGGCACACGAGCGCGCCCGAAGAGCTTCCGCTTGCTCCATCAGTGTCTTCAGAGCTCTTTCCGTCATTAATAACGGGCCCAACAGTACCACGCAAAGTGACGTTTTTTACTGTGAGATCGCCGTTTGCCACCGTTCGAAAAAGACCGCAGTGCATGTTCTCGTGCTGGGTAGCATCGGAATTTAGCTTGTTGCCATTCTGCTCGGCCTTGATCTTGGAGTAACAGAAGGTAATGGTCGCATTCTCAACCGTCACCTCTCCGCTCGGCTGAGTGGGATAATAGCTGTAGCCGGCCAAATCGATTGTACCCGTTATGGTTATGGAATCATCGAGCCCTGTCGTGCCATTGGGAACGATTGTCGAACGAATACCTTCGGGAGCATAACGGTAAGCAGACCATAAGAGCAGCTTTTCCGCTGTATCGATTTGACTGCCACTAAAGCCGCCTTCACAATTCTTAGAGGCTATGTCGAGGTTGTAGAAGTAGCGGGTATTGCCGTTCGTATTCTGGCTTCGACCGAAAGACGAGCGATTATGGTAGCTGTTGTCTTTTGTGGAATCGCCGTCCATGTCCAGCTTGTTTTTCTGTGTGTGTAGCGAAACGACCGTGTTCCAGTCGGCGTCCATGAGCTTGCTGCCGTTGTTTGGTTTTACACCGCTGCCAACCCATTCATCGAAGGACGTTACGCCCGGTGCAACGATGGCCCCCTCGCCGCTGGGCACCCTATAGGCGGTATCCCAATAAGCCCTGTCCTCCAAGTACAGGCCTAGGTAGCTCTCGACGCCATATGTCGTCTTATCATCCACCTTGCAGCCGCGGCAAACTAGAACGCCGAGCGTCTGAGCGGCGCCTGCATTAATCTTTGTGCCCGAGAGATCGATGGCGTAGTTGTTGATAATCCAGTGACCGCTGGCTGCGTATACGAGGCCGCCGACCTCGGTAGAGTCGCTTGCAGCCACAGTCGTGTTGTTGGTCGTTTTGAGGGCGTAGGTGCTGCCGCTGGTGTTTGCAGCAGCATCGCCAATGGTGACGATGGCGTTGCCCCAGCTGTAGCCCAAAAGGCCACCGGCACCGTTGAGCGCATCACCGTTCCTACCGACGTTCATCTTGAATGAATTGAACGAAAGGCCCGAAATGTTCACGTACTTATCAGCTGAGTTGGCTATTGTCCCTGCATTGTAGGTACTCTGTGCGATGCAGCCGATAAGACCACCGACTTGGGCAATCTTGCCGCCGGCGCAATCGCCGGTTTTGATTTCGCCGCCGACTTCGAGGCCCGTAACATTGAATGTCGAAGCGCAATCGCTCACATAGCCGATGGCACCGCCAATACGGCTATTGCCGTTAAGCGATCCGGCTGCAGTGATAGTCGTTTGCGCCTTGCTGTTACCCTTAAACGTAACCGTGGCAGCCGCCGACACGCTGCCCGCAATACCACCAATGTTCACGTCATTGGCAAACGTATCATCGCACGCGTTATTCGTTTTGCACGTTACGCTAGACAATGACAGGTTGCCGACGATGGCACCCGCCAGCGACCCGGCATCGATAGCCGAACCGTTATCGAACTTCATGGAGCCAGCGATTGTGACGTTGGAGATGGTTGCGCCGTTGACGGCCGCGAACAAGCCTAAGCGGCCGTGGCGGTAGATTTTGCCGTTGCCGTTGCTCGTGTCATTGCCGTCAAGCACAGCTTCACCACGCTTGCCGTACGGCTCGCCGACGGCAAGGTTGATTGTGCCGTTGCCATTTGTGCCGCCGCCGTTCAACGTTCCCGAGAAAACTTGCGAGCCGTCTGCACGATCCTGCGTGAAACCCGTCAGGCCCGTGCCCTTGAGATCAATAGTGCCGTTCACCGTAATGGTCGAGGACTGCAAGATGTTCGGGTTGTTTTCAGAAACGCCCTCGACCATGGAGTAGTAGCCGTTGGTTTGCCAGGTGATTACAAGTTTGGCGAAATCCTCAACAGAGGTTAGGGTGTAGGCACCGTTAGTCAGCGCCAACGATGCCGGCAAGGTCAGCTTGTGAGTGCTGGGGTCAAGCGTAATAAATTTATCGCCCAAGCGAATAACTTCGCCATAGGTCGCGATATCATCCGTCTTCGAGGCCTTGTTGCTGCGCCTATAGGTCCAACCCGTAGCGCCTTCATCGGTTACGTTACCGTTAGAGCCATCGCCGGCAGCGAAAATCAGTGCGTTGTTGTTCTCGTAGACAAGCTGACCCGTCGTGGCGTTCTCGGCAAAGCTTGCGCCCGACAGGTTTGTGATGCCGCTGAACTTGATTACGGCATTCCGTGCGGAGCCCGCAATACCAGCCGCGCGATTGTTTGCTGCACCGCCAATGGCATTATCGCTTGTAAGCGTAAAATCGCGCACGTCGAGCACGCTGCGCGTGTCGATAACACCCACGGCGCCACCGAACTTTCCGGCGTCCGTTCGTGCCGAAGCAACTCCCTTGCACGTAACCGTCACGCCGTCGAGCACAGCGGCGACAGGCTGCGAATTGACAGGCTGCGAATTGGAATCCGCGTTATCGCCAACATAGCCAACAACACCGCCCGTATCGGACAGCTTGCCCGCAAGTTCAAACTCAATTGAGCACGTTTTCTTATCCGCATCCTTTTGGACCACAAAGGCACGCAAAGCGCCTTTGTCGTCCGTTTTCGTCGCGAACACCTTGCCGACAAGGCCGCCGTAGCTGCCGTTGACACTAACATCTTCTGGTAAGGCGAGTTTGCTCTTATACGCCCCGCCTTGCACCACGATGTCTCCATTAGAGATATCGGCCATGCCAAAAAGAGCGCCGGCGCGCTGCGACGCACCAAGTGTCACAAGGTTGCCCAGGTCGAACATATTGGGCTTAACGATAAATCCCTGCGCAAAGCTCACGTCGCCGATAACGCCACCAGAACAAGCGCTGTTCTCATCGCCAATATTTAGAGGACACCTAATCTGCTTATTATCCGCGCCCAGCGTGAGCACGGTCGCTTTGCCAATAAAACCGCCGCTGGCGGTGGTGCCCTTGACGGTGAGCGCGCGTAGGTCGAGAGCTTCCGTGACGTTGACCATGGCACCTGCGCTCGAGCCAACGAGGCCTACGACACCGCCGGCGGAGCCGTTTGTGGACTGGACGGTGGTGGTGGGAACGTTGGTCAGGGCGCCGATACTCAGGGTCGCACCGTCCTTGACTTCGCCTACGAGCAGGCCAGCGTTGCCAGAGCTCGTTTTGACGGTTCCGTCTGAGGCCAGATCGTTGGGGAACGTGACGGACTCAACCGTCAAGGTCCCGCTCTCGACCGTGTTGGCAATCAAGCCAATGTTGCCCGTCGCATTCGCGTTGAGATTCTTTCGGGAACAGGTGGGGGTGAGGCTATAGGTAACGTTCGCGGTAAGGTTGCCCGTCGTCGTACCCAGGAGAGGTGCCGTCAAGGCGGAAGTCGTGTCCTTCACATCAGCGTTCACGGGATCCGCGATGTCAACCGACGCGATGAGCGCCTTGCTCTCTTCGCTGTTTTCCGCACCGCTGACCTTCGAAGCGACCATCGGCGCGCTATAGCTAGTCGCGCCCACCCACTTTATCCTGACCCTATTTTTTTGGCCAGACAGCTTGAGGTTATTAAAGACCGTCCGATCAGTCGTAAGCTCGACGGGACTATCATCGTCCAGCGACCTATAGATCCTGCCTTCGAACGGACGCTCATCGCTGCCAAGGCCCTGGAAAGACATGCCGTTATCAGCCGACTCAGTGAGCTTCGCATCGCCCGTGATGATAACCTTGATCTGCGCATCATAGTAAAGCGAAGCGTCGGCGTTAGACAGGACGGCGAACGCTTTCGACAACGTGACATTGAGGCTTTGGATTCCGCTCCTGTCGTCTTTGCACACGATGCTTTCCGCGCCGTTCGCCTTGAGCAGGTCGACAAGCTCATCAAGATTTGTAATCGAAGCATCGGCCTGGGCCTCAGCGTCTTCCGAAACCGCGGCATCGGCATCTTGCTCGGCATCGCCAGCGGCGGCATCCCCTGCCGCATCGTCGCCTTCCGCCTGATCGCCCGTGGAATCGGAACCCGTGGCACTATCGACGGTATCGCCCGTTGCGGCGTCGCCATTCGCAGCGCCATCCTGGGCACTGTCACCCGCGGCACCAGTATCACTCGACCCAGGCCCGGTCGCGGCATCGCCGTTGGTCTCACCGCTCTCGGCAGCGTCCGATGCCTCCGCAGACGCGGCGGCAATCTCGCTCGAGATGTTCTGCCAGCCGGCCGCCACAGCGGCCACCGTGGGCGAGCATGCCTGGAGCACCATGACCACCGTCATGAACTCTGCGAGTATGCGCTTTGCCGTTCTCATCGATTCCGTACCTCTTATCCTAAAAACTCTGCTGCCAGAGTTATTGAGTCTCCGTCGTACCCGCTTGGGTGGTTCCGCTCGCGCTAATGCCCAGGTCATCCCAGCCACCAGGCGTTTTGCCGTCCGCTCGGTAGAAGTTGACGACCATCGAACCCGGCTCCATGGTGAACGTAGCCGTGCGAGCTGTAGCATCCACCGTCGCGCTATGGTTGGTCGCGAAGAACGGGTCGATCTCCACGTTCTCCCCCCACGTGAGCGTGACGTTCGCCGGTGCTCCCGTGACCGTCACGCGGTAGTTATACGCAGCGTAATCAGTAAACTTACCAGCCTCATCGACCAGCGCGCCCTCGACCGCCGCGGTCTTGACCTCGGCCCTCTTTGACGGCACGACTTTCGCCGCCAGGCAGGTAAGCTCGGTGCCGGGACTCTTCTCCGATACGACCGTGGCCTTAATCACAAAGTAGGCATGTCCCAGCTTGTCCTCAGGGAACGTCACGGTGTAGTCGTTCTTGGTAGGTTGATTCTCCGGAAGCGTGACGCTGCTACCGGGCTGGGGCGCATAGCTCCACGTGGCGCCATCGAGCCCGTGCCCCTCGACCGTCAAGGTGTATGTCACATTTTTGTCGTTGCAGAAGTTGCTGTTGCCCAGCAAGTAGTTGTAGATGCTAAAGGTAAAGTTGCACTGCCCGTTGTTGGGATACACCGTAACGGAGCGCTGGGCACGGGCGAGCTCGTCGGGGCTAGGCGCACTCATATAGCCCGTGAGCAAATCGCTTGCAAATAGGCTCTGCGCAGTGCCCGTTGCGGCGACGGACTTTAGAAATCCGTTGGCGGTGTAGGCGGAATAGGTAAAGTAGCCACCCGTCACGAGCGCCACGGCGCAAATAAGTGCGATTGCCGCCACAACCAGCTTGTTCTTGACTAGGCTCTTGCTTTTTGCCAGCTGCTCGCGCTCGGCATCCTGCTGTTTCTCTTGCTTCTCCATGTGCGCCCCCTCTCCTACTTGCCGCTCGTGTTGCGCGCGATCAGGTAAATCACGTCGGTCTCTTTGGCGCTCTCGTCCCACGAAAGCTTGATGATAAAGTTAAGCGTGTCATTGCCAGTCGAGTTGTCGAGTGTCTTAGCGTTGAGGTCGCCTTTGCCGAATTTCTTGTATCGGTAGAGCGGGCGCGCGTTGCGCTGGACGTTTTGATAGTCCTTGAATGTAGGGTCGCTTGCGCCCTCGCCCGGCACGGCTGCCAGACCGTCGTTCTCCTTGTTGATATATTCGAAGCTCGTCAGCAGGTTCTCTCCGGTTGCTTTCCAGCTATAAGATTTGCCGTCTGCGGTACCGCTCACGTCGGGCGTCTGGAGCGCAGACGTGTTCTCGGCTCTGTACAGCTCAATAGTGAGACCCGTAATGTTGGTCGTATTCGCGAGTTGCAGCTCAAAACCGTCACCGCCCGTCTGCACGCAAAACGCACGCTTGAGCGTCACCGTGTTGCCGGTCTTGGTATCGCCGTATTCGGGGTTGTAGCTCAGGTCGACCTGCTCTGTTGCCGTAGCGTTGGGGCCCAGCACTTTGAGCTCCGCCGGCTCCTTGATCTTGCCAACGGTGGAGCCGCGATTGGCATCGACGAACCATCCGAGCGTCAATCCCAGCAACACGAGAAGCACGGCCACCAGACCCACGATGGCCAGGGATTCGCGACGGTGGTCGCTCACCCAAGCCTTGATGCGCTCGATGCGGCCAGCCGGACGCGCTTCGCCGTGCGAGCCGAACCCGTTGCCGCCGGGGTTTGCCGCTCCTTCGTTGTGTTTGATATCGCCCTGCTCGCGGGCATTAAGCTGCTCGTCCATTTATTTATCCGCCTCCTTGGCGGTGAAGCGCACGCGAATGTACTTGACGTTCTTGCCGATAATCTCGTCGGCGTTGTTGTAGTAGCTGGCGCAGGTTTCCACATCCGCAGAGGACATGCCGGCTCCGACAGGCGGAACCGCGCTAGGCGCCTGACCTGGCACGCTCGTGCTATCGGCGCGGAAATAGCGCGCGTGGTTATTGTTGATGTCGCCGACGAGGGTTGTGTATCCCCCCTCGTCGCCTGTGTTAGCGAAAAGGTTGCCACCGTAGCCGGCGTTGCCCGTGCGAACATAGCTCTTGAACTGCTCCGGCCAAATCCAGTAGAGGGTTTTGGTTGCGGTTTTGGTCGTGCTATTTGAGCCCTCAGCGCAAAAGCTCCGCGCCGGGATGGTAAAGCTCTGCGTAATGACGGTGACGCTCGCTCCGTCCTGGGTCACCGTGGTTGTCGTGGGAACCAGCGGATTGGAGTAAAAGCCAGAGGTGTCTTTGCCCTGGAAAACCAGGATATGACCGCGCACCAAATCTTTAAGCGAGTTGATGATCTCTTCGTTTGTCGATGCGTCCACAACGGAGTCCGTGCCCGCAACGCTCGTCTGGACAGAAATCTCCCAGGTCATCTCCACCGTAATATCGTGCAGGTCGTTGCAGAGCGGCTTGACGTTGAGCTGAAGCTGGCCCGCCGACCCCGGAGAAAGACTGCCATCGGCACTCATGTTATTGAGGTTGAAAAGATTGTTCACGGCAAGGCTTGTACTGTCCGACGCGTAGTTGTCCTGGGCGTCGTACTTACCTGCCGTGCCGCCCTGCGTTCCCGAGAGCACAAACCGTGGGCCCTTCGCCCCGATCGTACTCCCCGTGGCGCTCACTCGATTGTTCGCGGCAAACCAGGCAAGGCATGCAAAGATGGCAACGATGGCGGCCAGCACAAACAGACCGCTCACCAGGAAATCCTTCCAGAAATCCTTGAGGGTCCGCACATGCTCGTCGGCAGCTTGGCGGTACTCGGCCGCCGTCTTGTGCTGCTGGAGCTCGCTATGTCGGTCCATGCCACTCATCGTTTGCGTTTGCCCTGCTAGCGGGCGTGCCGTCCTTTCCGCTTGGTCGCGATCAATCCGTTGCTCGTAGGCATAGAATTCAGGCAGAATACAACACCATACGATAAGGTAAAAGAATAGCATTGACCTGCGGTTTGCTCCACAGCGCAAGCCTTAATGATGTCTTAAAGATTACGAATAGCAGCTTCTTCCATATGCCAAGGACATGGTGCAAACAAACCTGACCACTTGCACCAATCCGCAGCACCGGGCAGCGGGCACACGGCGTGCCGCCCCTTAACACCCCAACGCGCGCACGGGTATCACGTAGATACCGTCCTCGACCTCGCGGGCGTACTCACCCACCCCCACAATCACGGCCATAAACTCCGGTTCGCGTGTGCGTGAACGAAGATTTCCACAGACCTTCTTGCGAACGCGCTTGAGGCTCTCAACGCCGGCGCTCGCCTTATCTTCGCTCACCTTAATCTCAAAGGCGGCCCACCGTCCATCGGCTAGCTGCACGATGGCATCGCATTCAAGGCCCGAATCGTCGCGATAATAGCGCACGGGCGTGCTATCCAGCAGGTCGAGCGAACGTGCGTAGACCGAAAGATCGCGTATGACCAAATTCTCAAACACCAGACCAAATGTCTGCCAGTCGGCAAGCAGCGCCTGCAAGGACATACCTAGCAAGGCGCAAGCAAGGCTCGGATCTGCCAGATAGCGCTTGGGCTTGACGGTAAAGCGTCGTTTGTCGCGCGCGGCGGGAACCCAACCGGGGACCTCCTCGAGAATGAACATGCCTTTGAGGGCATCCAGGTACCTGCGCACCTTGGTCTCGTCGGCAAACGCTGCGGGTTCCCCCTCGGCACCGAACATATCCATAAGAATCGTTTTATACGTGGTCGCCTGTCCCAGATTGCGCGCGATCGATGCGGAGACTCGACGAGCAATATCGGGGTCGAGACCAACCGCCGGGAAGCTGCTCGAAAACGTAGTGTTGAGATATTCGCGAGCGATGAGCTGGGCGTCAGCCGAAACCATATCGATCGCCTCGGGCCAGCCGCCGCGGCAGGCGGCTTCGACAAGCCCCGGTGTATCGCCATTGCACCGACAGGGCTCAAAACGATGCTCAAACAAGCCCGCCAGGCTCACCTTGCCGCTGGACTCACCTGTCTCGGCAAGCGTCATGGGGTACATGCGGACGCGGCCGATGCGGCCGGCTCCACTATGCGCGGGTGCCTCCGTCTTTGAGCCAAACGCAGGCGTGGCGGAACCCGTGAGGATATAGGCGCCGCGCGTGCCCCGGGTGCGGTCAACCTCGTGTCTAACGTAGTCCCAAATCTGGGGAACTCGCTGCCACTCATGGATAATATGCGGACGGTCTCCCAGCAACATCATCGCCGGGTCGGCACGCGCGAGGTCGAGATTCTCGTCGACATACGAGGCGGACGCCCCGTGCTCAAGCGCGGCCCACGTCTTGCCGCACCACTTGGTGCCCGCAATCTCGACCGCGCCAAAGACGCGAAGGTAGCGTTCGATTTGCGCATCCACGATACGCGGGATGTATCCGTCCCGATGTAGCCTTTCGCCCGCCATGAGCCACCCCCGCAGATTTCCAGTTCCTGCTTTCTGATTCCTCTATTCCACTGTAGCAAATTCGGATTTTCGGGTGGTTGCGATTCGGATTTTCATGTTCTAAGGAGTCGGATTTTCTGGTGCATGAAATTCGGATTTTCTGAACCCGCTGGTCAGGGGCGCCCTCATTGGCAAAAAAGGCGGGGAGCGCCGATACGGCACTCCCCGCCCACTCAATACGCGATAGCTTTCTTACTTAGAGCTCGTTGGCCGCGTGATACGCCGTGCGAATGGCGCTCGCAATGTCGGCGGTGCGCTCGCCCGAGCAGTCGCCCACGCAGGTCACGGGCACCGTTACGCCGTCCAGGTCAAACCCGTTGGCCTTGGAGCCCACGGCCATCACCACGTAATCGCAGGCGATCTTCACCGGCTCCTCGGCGCCGTCCTCGGTGGTTCGAACGGCCTCCACGCCCTCGTCGGTAATGGCGGTCAGGCGGGTCTTAACATGCTGCTCAACGTTGTGGGCGGCAAAGTCGTTCATAATCAGCGGCAGAATGGTCTCGGACTCGCCTGCGGCAATCTTGTCGAGCATCTCGACAATCGCCACCTCGCAGCCGTTCTGCAGCAGGTACTCGGCAGTCTCGGTGCCCACCAGGCCGCCGCCGATAACGGCGACGCAGCCCGCGAGCTCCGCCTTGCCGGCCAGCACGTCCCAGCTCGAGACGACCTTGTCCGAATCGGCGCCCGGAACGGGGATGACCACGTCGTGCGCGCCCACAGCCACAATCGCGGCGTCGGCGGCGTTGAGGTCCTCGGCCGTAGCGGCATGGTTGAGCTCAACCTTTACGCCCAGGCCGGGCAGAATCTTCTCGTAATACTCCACCGAGCGCATGATCTCGTCCTTGCGCGGAGGCGCGGCCGCCAGCACAATCTGGCCGCCCAGATGATCGCTCGCCTCATAGACGGTCACGTCGTAGCCGCGCTTGGCCGCCACGCGCGCGGCCTCCAGGCCGGCAATACCGCCGCCCACCACGGCGATCTTCTTGTCGCCCTCGCCCGGCTTAATGGCGATGGTCGCCTCGTCGCCGTTCTCGGCATTGAGCACGCACGAGATGTATTTGCGGTTTTGAATCGCGTCGACGCAGCCCTTGTTGCAGTTGAGGCACTCGCGGATGGGCTCACCCGTGGCGGCCTTCAGCGCAATGTCGGGGTCGCACATGAGCGAGCGGCCGTAGGCGATGATGTCGGCCGCGCCGTCTTCCAGAATCTTCTCACCGGCCTCGACCGAGACAACGCGGCCGACGGTTGCCACCGGCACGGAGACCAGGGCCTTGACGCGCTCGGCCACCGGCAGCGTCCAGTTGTAGGGCATGGCGCCCATGGGCGGAATGGTGTCTCCCATGTTGCCGGTGTGGTTGGCCTGCGCGACCTGGATCATGTCGATGCCCGCGCCCTCGAGCAGCTTGGCAAACTCGCAGGCCTCATCGGGCTGCAGGCCGCCCTTGCCGCGCGGCGTGCCGTCGGGGTTCTCCATGATCACGGGGAGCTTGTACTCCACCATCAGCTCCGGTGCGGCTTCCTTAATGGCGGCGACGACCTCCAGCGCGTAGCGAACGCGGTTCTCGAACGAGCCGCCGTACTCGTCGGTGCGCTTGTTGAGGATGGCCGAGCACAGCGAACCCACCAGGCGGTCGCCGTGGACCTCGATGGCGTCGATCCCGGCCTGCTGTGCGCGAGCGGCCGAGGCAGCGATGGCCTCCTTGATCTGGGTGAGTTGCTCCACGGTGGCCTCGTTCACAAAGTGCTGCATGTCGTGGTGCAGCTTGGCGTAGGCCTGCTTGCGAATCTCGTTGGACTCGGCCATCTTGGCGGCAAAGGCCTCCTCGTCGCCGGCGGCCTTGGCCTCCTGCGCAGCTTTCGCAGCGGCCATGGAACCCATGACCATGCGGCCGACACCGGGCACGTCGTACTCGGGATGGAACAGCTGCAGCGCGACCTTGGCACCGTGCTTGTGGACGGCGTCGGCCAGCGCCTTAAACGTGGGGATCTGGGCATCGGTCGCCAGCTTGGGCGTGGGGCTCGCGGTCATAACGGGAGCGACGTCGCCGATGACGATGTAGCTCACGCCGCCACGGGCCAGGCGCTCGTAAAAAGCCAGGCTGCGCTCGCCAATGGAACCGTCGCGCTCCTCGTAGCCGGTGGTGAGCGGCGGGAACATAATGCGGTTCTTGAGCTCAAGGGGGCCAACCGTAATGGGCTGGAGCAGCTTAGTGGCAGGTGCGGTCATGGACATTCCTCTCTTGTAGGCGCGGCGGCGATGTTGCCGCGTAGTTGTCTAGAGGATATGGCATGGAGGTACAGCGGCACAACGAAAATCGGCGAATATCAGGTGGCGGCAGGTGGATGGAGCGGACGGCCCGTCGGTTTGTCTCAATCTGTAACAGTTAGGCCCTATTTTGCCGAGCAACTGTTACAGATTGAGACGAACCAATCTAGCCTGCCGAAAGATCTAGATCTGTAACAGTTACTCAGTAAAAACCGTCCCTCGTGTTACAGATTTAGACAAACGAAGACCGTCCTGCCGAAACATCTCAATCTGTAACACCTAGCCGCCCAAATCGGGTCTAGATGTTACAGATCGAGATTTTGTTTGAGAGGCCGAGAATTGGACCGAAAACACGGTCCCGAAATAACAAAAAAGCTCGCCGGCTAGGCCGACGAGCTGCAAGTTCTTGGTCGCGGGGGCAGGATTTGAACCTACGACCTCCGGGTTATGAGCCCGGCGAGCTACCAGACTGCTCCACCCCGCAATGTCTGGGCGCCTCATGTGCGCAAGAAAGAATATTACGCGGGAGTTCGGTAAACGGCAAGGAAAATCTCGTAGAGCATAATTCCTTCATATTTAAACCCCTCAGCCCCTATCACCGTAAACGAATCGCAGCCGAGCGCCGTCGACGGCACGTATACAATGGTGCGCGTCCTTTTATGCCGACACCGGGAGTAGACATGCTGCTCGCTATCGATATGGGAAACACGCAGACGGCCATGGGCCTGTTTGACGGAGACGAGCTGGTGCAGTCGTGGCGCATGCCCACCGACCGCTCCTATACCGCCGACGAGATCCATGTGCGCCTGATGGGTTTCTTTAAGATGTACGGCCTTTCGCTCGATGCGGTCGACGCGATCGCCTTTGCGGGCGTGGTGCCGCAGCTCTCGCGCGAGTGGCACGCCGTGGCCGACCGCATTGCCGCGGACGCCATCGTCATCGGGCCGCAGACGGCCGCCGTAACCAAGCTGCGGGCGGCGCGCCCCCAGGCCGTTGGTGCCGACCGCATCGCCAACGCCGTCGCTGCCGAGACCTTCTATGGCGCGCCGGCGATCGTGGTGGACTTTGGCACCGCGACCAATATCGACGTCATCGATGAGGACGGTTATTACATTGGCGGAGCGATCGCGCCGGGCATTCGCATCTCCATGGACGCGCTTGCCGCCCGTGCCGCCAAGCTCGCCAGCGTGCCGCTCGAGGCGCCCGAGCACGCCATCGGCCGCGATACCGAGGAGTGCATCAAGGTCGGCGCCGTAACGGGCGCCGCCGCCATGGCTGAGGGCCTGGTCGCGCGCATGAAGCGCGAGCTGGGCCGCGAGGATGCCACCGTTATCGCCACGGGCGGTCTCGCCAGCATCGTCGCCGATTCGACCGATGCCTTCGACGTGGTCGACGGACAGCTCACCATCAAGGGTATCTGCGAAATCTACCGCCGCATGCGGGAGCTGGGGTAAGACAGGGGCCTTAGCCGAGCGCGACACAAGCGCGAGCAGCGGACCAGGCAACGCGGCAGCCCTATTCCTCAAAATCGAAAATTTTCAGTTTTGAGGAATAGGGCTTTCTGCTACGCCTCGCCGCAAAGCCACCTCGCCAGGTCCACTATCTGCACCCCATCGCGATCCGTAGTCTCGTGATGCGTGCGGGCGAGAATCATCTTGGGATACGCGTCGGCAATGCTCAAGAGCGGCGAGATTTCCCGCTCAAACGTCTTGTCCGAGCTAATGTCATCGCTCACCTGGATATAGAGCTTCTCGCTTCGCCTGATAGCTACAAAGTCAATTTCCTTTTTATAAAGCACGCCGACGTACACTTCGTATCCGCGCCGCAGCAGCTCGATTGCCACCATGTTCTCGTATACGCGTCCCCAATCCATATCGCGCGTACCAAGCAGCGCATATTTAAACGCATGGTCCGCCAGATAGTACTTCTCGCCGCTCTTGAGGTATTTCTTGCCGCGAATGTCATACCGTCGAACCTTATAGAAGGCAAATGCGTCGCACAGATACCCCATATATGTGCCCACCGTCTTGTTCGTGATCTTTAGCCCATCTGCATTCAGGCTATCCGTTATATTGCGAGCCGACGTAATGTTGGAGACGTTGTCCATCATGTAGTCAGCAATACGCAGCAGCGCCGATTCGTTTCTGACGTTATGCCGCTGCACGATATCCCTCACGATCAACGTTTTAAAAACGTTGGAGAGATATTGATAGCGTTGCTCCTGCGTTCGGTAAGGATACGAACCGGACATGCCGCCGGCATGTGCGTATTCATCAAAATCATGGTCGACCTCGCCCTTACCGTCGTAAGAGCGATACTCCTCAAACGAGAACGGGAACACCTCGATTTCGAACGTGCGCCCCGTAAAGAGCGTCGATAGGTCGCTCGATAACAAAAATGCATTTGACCCCGTAATAAAGATGTCATACCGCTCGGATGCGTGAAGGCTGTTGATTGCGCGCTCAAAGCCGCTACACATCTGAACCTCATCGATAAGCAGAAAGTTTTGCGTGCCGGACACCCGACGCTCTTTTACATAAGCAAGCAAAGCGTGATATTCGAGCAGGTCCTCGAACTCATCGAGGTTGTAGTTGATATGAATGACATTTGAATCAGGCAGGTTGGTCTCCACGTAATCGCGGAGGGACTCGAGCAGCTTGGATTTTCCGCTGCGCCGGATGCCCGTGATGACCTTGATGTCGGGCACACCGATAAGACTCGTCAGCGTATCCATATACGACGTCCTATTGATGAGCTTCATTGGCATCCTCCCTACACCCGATGTTTGCTATTCCTCAAAATCGAAAAATTTTCAGTTTTGAGGAATAGCGCTTACATCGAATATACCTTGCCAAATAACAATCTGCTTTGGTCCTATTCCTCAAAACCGAAAATTTTTCAGTTTTGAGGAATAGGGCGCTGGCAACCCATTCCCCAGATAGGCGAAACCCTCCCCGGCACAGGCCGAGGAGGGTCTTGTTGTCATCGTTATCTTTGAGCGCTGGCGCCTCTCGTTACAGCCCGCGAATTCGTACGGCCTCGGGCGGAAACTCCTGCTCGCCGGCGTCGGTCTTGATGGTCGCGCGGCCCCAGATGTCCAGGCCCGCAAACACGCCGACCGCAAGCGGCAAGCCGTTGGGCGACACCGCCGCAACCTGGCGACCCAGCAGCGGCACCATGTCGAAGTACTCGCCCAGCACCGGGGCCAGCGGGCCGGCGGCGCCCTGCGGCGTGTTGGCAACAACCGCCCAAGCGTCCACGCGGGTCAGCACAGCGGCGGCCAATGCCTCGATCAGCGCCTCATCTGCCATATCCACGCCAAGCTCACCCAGCGCCGCACGCTCAATATCAACCGTCACCGCGGCAAACATGCCCGCGGCACCGGCACCGCCGTTGACGGCGACGCGCGCGAGCGACGTCTCAAACGCAGGCGCGCCGCACACGATGCCACTCGGCCACTGGATGCCCACCTTGCCGGCAAGCCCCAGGCCCGGCGTTGCGGCCGTGCCCGCGAGCGCGTCCATCATGCCCATTGCGGCCACAAACGGCAGACCGTGGAAGGCGTGCATGTTCACATCGGGGCGCACGACCAGCGAAAACGTCAGCGATGCATCGCCCGCGCTCCACGCGCACCGGCCCGCGGACGCACCCTCGCGGCCCGCGTCGCGCGCCGCGTCGAGCTCGGTGCCAGCGGCAACAGCATTCATCTCGATCATCTACATACGCCCCAATTCGCCCACGATATGGCCCACGCGATCCTCGGGCTCCTTGACCTCGACGCCGTTGTAGCGGAAGAACCGCGCCGGGTCGTGCATCAGATCCTCGAGCGGCACCAGCACAAAGTCACGCTCGCCGATCAGCGGATGCGGCAGGCGCAGCTTTTTGCCGCCGTGGGTCTCGCCGTCCATCCACAGCAGGTCCAAGTCGATGGTGCGCGGGCCGTTGACCTTGGCCTTCTTAGAACGGTCGCGGCCCAGCTCGGCCTCGATCTTCATGAGCTCGTCGAGCAGCACCAGCGGCGCCAACTCGGTCTTGATCTCGATGACGGCGTTGGCAAACGCGTCCTGGCGCGTCTCGTAGGCCGGCTCGCTCTCGTAGATCTTGGAGGAGTTGGACACGCAGGTAAGTGGAATCTCGGCGATCATGTCGCGCGCGGCGCGGATGTTGTCGCAACGATGTCCCAAGTTGGATCCCACGGCCACAAACGCGCGGCGCGGCTGCGGCTTGGCAACCGCCCAGTAGCCGTTCAAGAACTGCGCAAAACCCGCGGCGTCGTGCACGCGCACGATGTTGGCACCGGCCTGGATGGCGCCCAGGCACACGCCAAACGTAGCGGCATCGCGCTCGGCGGCCTCGGTCACGCCCGAGACGGCGCCCACAAAGCGCTTGCGCGACACGGCGCACATGAGCGGATAGCCCAGTGACGCCATCTTGGCAGTCTCGCGCTGGATGACGATGTCCTCGTTAGCCGACTTACCAAAGCCCGGGCCAGGATCGATGCAGATGCGGTCGCGCGACACGCCGGCATGGATGAGCGTGCGGGCTTGGTCAGACAGAAAGCCCATGACGCGGCGCATGATGGGCGCCGAATCGGGCAGGGTGAAGCGGCGGAGCTGCGAGGTGGGCACGTAGGCTTCCTCGCGGCGGGCGCTGCGGCGCATCATGGCGGCCAGGCGGTCATTGGACTCCGATGCGGCCTCGGTGGCTGCGGGCGTGGCCTCGGGCGCGGGCGCGACGGTCTCGGCGGCAGCAGCCTGCTCGGCGGCCGGCGTCTCCTGCTCGCTTGAAGGCTCGGACGTGGCCTCCGGTTCGCCAAACGGCAACGAGGGCTGCACCACGCCGCCCGGAAGCTTGGCCTCCGGCTTAGGCTCGCCCAGCAACTTGCCGCGACGGCGGCGAGCCGGCTTCTCGGCCTCACGCGCGGCCTCGGCAGCCGCCTCGCGCGCCTTCTCGGCAACAAACGCCGCTGCCGAGGTATCGAGCTGCACCGTTGCGTGCGTGCGGGTGGGCGCGGCGACCTCGCCGGCATGCATCACGATGACGCCGCAGGTGCTCGTCTTAACAAACTCGACCATCTTGAGATCGGTGAAGCCGGTCACGTCGTTGACGATCGAGGCGCCGCAGCGCACGGCCGCCTTGGCAACCGCCACGTGGCGCGTGTCGATCGAGACGATGGCGCCCTCTTTGGCCAGCGCGCGCACCACGGGCAGCACGCGGCGAGCCTCCTCGTCGGGATTAACCGGGGTAAAGCCGGGGCGCGTGGACTCGCCGCCTACGTCGATGATGTCGGCGCCGGCGTCGAGCATCGCCAGGCCGTACTCGATGGCGGCATCCGGGTCGAAGTGCTCCCCGCCATCGCTAAACGAATCGGGCGTCACGTTGAGGACGCCCATGATGCGCGGACGGTCAAAGCTGAGCTCATACTTTCCGCACCGCCATGTCTTGCTGTCGTTCGCCATGAACATCCTCCTAAAATGCCCACGCCGCCGAGCTTGGGGAGCTGGCGGCGGGGTCGCTTTGCACTCAGTCTTTCTATTGTATCCGCGCACACGGGCTAGAACGCAAACGCGGCCGCGATGTCGCAAGAAAGCACCACATCGGGCTTGATGCGACCACCGCACGCGGGGCACACGGGCACGCCCGCGGCGTCCTCTTGCTCGCGCGAGCAAATCCACTCGGCGCTATAGACCGCGCCGCACGACTGGCAAATGTTGCGATGGACCGATCCGTGCAGCTCGAACACGCGCTGCGAGCCCGCCATCTGATGCAAGCCGTCGATGTTTTGCGTCACCACGGCATCAAGCTTGCCGGCGCGCTCCAGCTCGGCCAGCTTGGTGTGACAGCGGTTGGGCTTAGCGTTAAGCGCGATCATCTTGGTGCGGTAAAAGTCGAAGAACTCGGCCGGATGTGTCTCATAAAAGCTATGCGAGAGCATAGTCTCGGGCGGGTAGGCAAACTGCTGGTGATACAGGCCGTCCACGCTGCGGAAATCGGGGATGCCACTTGCCGTGGAAACACCAGCGCCGCCAAAGAAGACCACGCGCTTGTGGGTGTCAAACAGATCCGCCAGCGCGGCGGACGCCTGCCTGGGGTCCGATATTGCCTGCGTCATATGAGCCCTCCGTCCTTGTTGATCGGGCGGCGTCGGGCGATGTCCCAGCATGCGACCTTTAAGTCAGCATGCGCGGAGCCCACCCCGCCCCTGTTGCGCTAATCTTAAGCCTGCCAACCCCGTCGAAAGGACACCATGCCTCAGACTTACACTTTCGCCTCGTGGAACGTCAACGGCCTGCGCGCCGTGCTCAAAAAGGACCCGAGCTTTATCCAGATCGCGCAAGAACTCGACGTCGATATCCTGGCGCTGCAAGAGACCAAGTTGCAAGAAGGCCAGGTCGATATTGACCTGCCCGGCTATCACCAAACCTGGAGCTACGCCGAGCGTAAAGGCTATTCGGGCACTGCGGTCTTTAGCCGCCAGGAACCGCTGCGCGTGCTGCACGCCGACGCACTGCTACCCTACGCCGGCGAGAACGAGGCGGCCGTACTCGTCGCCCAAGCCGCAACCGAGGGCCGCGTCTGCGCGCTGGAGTTCGACAAGTTCTGGTTTGTGGATGTCTACACTCCCAACGCGCAAAACGAACTCGCCCGCATCGACGTGCGCATGGCCTGGGACGATGCTTACCGCGGCTTTTTGAACGCGCTCGAGCGCGAGACCGGCAAACCCGTCGTGACCTGCGGCGACTTTAACGTGGCGCACGAGGAGATCGACCTTAAGAACCCCAAGTCCAACCGCGGCAACGCCGGCTTTTCGGACGAGGAGCGCGGCAAGTTTACCGAGCTGCTCAACGCCGGCTTTACCGATACCTGGCGCGCGGCAAACCCCGACGTCGAGGGCGTCTACAGCTGGTGGAGCTATCGCTTTAATGCCCGCAAGAACAACGCCGGCTGGCGCATCGACTACTTCCTGGTAAGCGACGCAATCGCCGACAACGTACGCGACACCGGCATCCGCGGCGACATCTTCGGCAGCGACCACTGCCCCGTCACCCTCACGCTAGAGCTCTAGCCCCAGCTGATCCCCTGGGGACGGAGGAAAACGAATCATTTTGGGCCTCGTGGTGGTATCCACGTGACCCATCCGCCACGAAACACGCCCATCTGCTACGTTTAAGCCACCACCCTCAACCACAGCGAACAACGCAAAAAGAAAACCGCAGGTAGAAAGCCTGCGGTTTTTCATAAAACGCGGTTGTGTTTGGGGGTGTCGGGTCAAACGTAGTAGATAGGCTGATTTCGTGGCGGGCGAGTTCAGCTGATTCCCCGGGGACGTCTGGAGACGGAAGAAAACGGATCAATTTGGCTCTTGAGGGTCACGACGCCCGTCATATCAGCCGGCCATTCCAAAACTATGCCAGTTTACGGGGCTAAATCGCGAACCCCCAACCATACGCAATTCCGAAATAATAAAACCGCAGGTAAACGGCTTGCTCTATTTCAAAAATAGCCGGCATGGTCTGCTTGTGCCAATCTGGCCCCGTAAACCGGCATAGTTTTAAAATGGCACTTCGGCAGTATTGATTCCCGCCCCGGCGCAACCAGCCCTACAGTCCGTACTTCACGACGACTCGGTTGATGCGGCGACACCAAGGCTTGTACAGGGCGACCAAAAACACGCAGGTCGCAAGGCCGTGCGTGATATCGAACGGTACGGCGGTGGCAAGACGCGCCATGGCACCCGCCCACGTGAGCGGTTGAACAAAACCGATAATGTCGTAGGCGTTGATCACAACGCCGTACAGCAAACCCGAAGCAAAGCCGTAGGTCAGCAGCGCCGGCATACGCACGGTGCCATCGGCGCGATCAAAAGCGCCGGCATGCGCCAGCGCACCGCCAACGTATCCCACGAGCCCCCAAGCATACATCTGCCACGGCGTCCACATGCCCTGTCCAAAAGAGAAATTGCTGGTCAGCGCCGCCAGCGCGCCAACCATAAAACCATTGCGGCGGCCAAGCGTCGCCCCCGCGATAATGGCGATGGCACTCACGGGTTTAAAGTCGGGAATGGGGCCAAACAAGATGCGCCCCGCCGCGGCCAACGCCGCCAGAACCAGCGTTGGCATAATCTGGCGCAGGCCCGGTCGCGACGCCTCGTAGCCTGCAAAGAACAGCGCAAGCACCAGCGCCACCACGACAAGCATGGCGAGCGCCGCCTGCTCGACGCCCGCCAGCAACGCCGCAGCCATCACGGCTGGCACCGCCAGCAGCAGCGGTATCTCCTGTTTTGCGAGTAGGCGCACGATGCGATAATCCGCCATCCCATCACGCCCTATAAAACACGTTGTCGGCAAAGAAGTCGGCCGGGGGCTCCACGCAGGCAATCTCGCCGTCAAACATCATGGCGACGTCGTCGGCGACCTGCTCGGCAAAGTCCAAATCGTGCGTAGCCATGATGACGGTGCCGCCAGCCTTCGCATGGTCACGCAGGGCGCGGGCGATGATGCGGCGGCTCTCCAGGTCCAAGCCCTTCGTGGGCTCGTCAAGCAGCAGCAGCTCGGGGCCAATCAGCAGCAGCTTTGCCAGCGCGAGCAGCTGGCGCTGTCCGCCCGAGAGGTCGTAGGGGTGACGCGTCTCCAGGCCGTCCAATCCCAGTTGCGCCGCACGCTCCCGCGCCAAGTTCTCGTCATATCCGCAGGTCAAGGCCCATTCCATCAGCTCATCGTGAACCGTCTCGGCAACCAGCAATGCTTTGGGGTTCTGAGGCAGCAGCGCCGCCGAGGCCGCTCCGCGCACCATGCGGCCGCGCTGCAGCTTGGCGGTCTTCGCCAGCACCGAGAGCATCGTCGACTTACCGCATCCGTTGCCGCCCACGATCGCATGCACCGCACCGGCCGAAAACGCCACGTCGAGCCCGCGCAGCACCCAACCGCCCGCGCGATCGTAGCGAAACCAGCTCCCTGCCAGGGTGGTAGCCGACCCGCCGTGCATTTTTTGGAGTATTCTGCTCCCATCCGTGCGCGGGAAGGCTTCCGAGCCGTTCTCGAGCGACGTTTGCGCCACAAATTCGGACGATTTGTCCAATTCCGAACTTTTTTTCGCGCTCGATACGTCCCCGGGCGGCTCCAGAGAGCCCAAATTGTCCTCACGCCTGCTGAATACTCCGTTTTTTGCACATCGGACGGCACCCCACCCCAACATGTCATCGGAAAACAGCGATTCTCGGCGTCCCAAAGAAGCCATATCTGCCACCTCGCGCACGCGACCGTCCTCAATCCGGTACGCACACGTCGCGTATTCGAGCATTGGGCGCGGCTGATGCGTCGCCACAACAACCGTGCAGCCCAGCTCGCGATTCACGCGAAACAGCGCGTGCAGGAAATTCTTCTCGGCAACGGAATCGAGCTGAGACGTGGGCTCGTCGAGCAGCAGCACGCGCGGGCGCAGCGCCAGAACGGCCGCCAACGACAGCAACTGTTTGCGACCACCCGAAAGCGTGTCAGTATCGCGGTGAAGCCAATCTTCCAGCCCAAAGAAATAGCTGGTCTCAGCTACGCGACGGCGCATCTCATCACGTGCTAGCCCCAAGTTTTCCAGGCCAAACGCCATCTCGTGCCACACGGTTTCGCACACGATCTGGTTCTCGGGATCCTGAAACACGTAGCCCACGCGCTCCGCCGATGCCTGCACGTCCATGTCGGCAACGTTCTCGCCCAGCACGCTCAGTTCGCCAGTGCGCTCGCCCGCCGGAGCGATCTCGGGCTTGAGCAGCGACAGCAGCGTCGACTTACCCGATCCGGTACCGCCAACAAGCAGCGCAAATGCACCTTGGGGAACACGCCAATCAAGCCCCTCGAGCACCGGTGCCTCGGCCCCGGGATAGGCAAAACTAAGGCCCTGCACCTCAATCGCCGGAATATCCGGGCCGCACGCCGCGCCCGACACCGGGCCCCTATCCAACCGAGCCATCAGCCAAACCTCTTCTCATCGATCGCATGCAGCACGCAGGGCAGCACCATCCAGGCAGCGTACACGACATAGCCCAGCCACGGCGCGGGCACCGAAAGCTGCGGGTAAAACGAATACTGCGTCGTCGCGGTCCATGCCACCGCCACCGCGGCGGCACCAAACACTGCAAGTCCAACCAGCGCGGCAACATCGCCGCGCCTCAGCCGATACCGCGCATACGTCGTACGGCGCGACGCAGCACCCCACCCGCGAGAGCGCATCGCGTCCGCGCGCTCAAGCGAATCTTCCATGCCCCAGCCCATCAGCACGCTCGATGCCCGCAGGCACGAGCGCACGGGGTCAGCCGGCGCGCGTCCCGGTACATCAATCGCGTCCTGCACCGCCAGCACCGTGCGGCCGCGGCGCAAAAACTGTGGGATAAGCCGCATGCACATCGAGATCATGAGCGCGATCACCGGCGCGGCGTTGCCCAAAAGCGCAAGCACCTTGTCGTAGCCAAGCATCGACGCCGCGGCCTCAAACCACAGCACGCTCGCCACAAACAGCCCACCCACGCACAGGCCGTACATCATGCTCTCCAGATACACCGCGCGCATGCCAATATGGAAAAGCTCGGTCGAGCCCGATGCGCTAAACAGCGGGTTGACCAGTGCAATGATCAAAATCACCGGCAGCTGCCAGCGAAGCGCGCCCAACGTGCGGGCAGCCCCGCGCGTCGCAAATCCATACGCCAACCCGCCCGCGAGCGACAGCGCGATCAGCACCGGTTGCATCGAGAACATGGTGAGCCCCAACGTCAGCACCATGTAGAGTGCCGGCACCGCCGGATGCGACATCGAGAATGCCGCGACGGGCTCGTTGCCCGATTCCTCTCGCATGATATCCACGGGCACCCCCGTCCCCTCGCTCAAACGACAACGCCGCAGCGCCTCCGCCATACACAACCAGCGCAAACGCCGCACCGCCGGCCCAAGCATCAGCTGCCGCAAACCAATCGTTACGCGCTCATCATATGCCTGCGGTATCATATTGCGCCGTGTATCGTTTCCAAACACACGTCTCTAATAACGTAACAGGAGATCACATGGACGCAACCGCAATTATCCTCGCCGCCGGCGAGGGCACCCGCATGAAGTCGAACCACTGCAAGGTTTCGCACAAGATCCTGGGCAAGCCCATGGTTCAGTGGATCGTCGACGCCACCATCAAGGCCGGCTGCAGCCGCGTCGTGGTCGTCATCGGCAGCCACGCCGACGAGATGCGCGCCCTCATCGATGGCGCCTACGCCAACAGCGCCACCAAGGTCGAGTGCGTCGAGCAGACCGAGCGCCTGGGCACCGGCCATGCCGTCAAGGTCGCGCTCGAGGCCTGCGGCATCACGCAAGGCCCCGTCGTCGTGCTCAACGGCGACCTGCCGCTCATCACCGCCGACACCGTCGCCAAGTTCGCACAGACCGTCGCCACCGGCGAGCTCGCCTGCACCGTCATGACCATGACCCCGCCCGATCCTTTTGGCTACGGCCGCATCAAGCTGGGTGCCGATGGTCAGATCGAGCGCATCATCGAGCAGAAGGACTGCACGCCCGAGCAGGCCGCCACGCTGCTGGAGTGCAACGCCGGCTGCTACGCCTTCGACGGCGCGCAGCTCGCCGCCCACATCAACGAGATCGGCAACGACAACGCGCAGTCCGAGTACTATCTGCCCGACATGCTCGAAATCCTCAAGGGTCACGGCCAGGCAGCCTCCATCTTCCACTGCGACGACTACCGCGACGGCCTGGGCGTCAACAGCCGCATCCAGCTCGCACAGCTCACCGCCATCGCGCGCGACCGCATCAACGAGCACTGGATGGCCGAGGGCGTTACCTTCATCGACCCCACGCAGGCTTGGATCGGCCCCGATGCCGTTATCGGCCGCGATACCGTCGTGTGGCCGCAGACGCACCTGATCGGCCACGTCACCGTGGGCGAGGAGTGCCAGCTCGGCCCCAACAGCCGCCTCACCGACACCACCGTCGGCAGCGGCTGCGTCATCGACGAGACCATCGCCATCGAGGCCGTCATCGAGAACGGCGTCGACTGCGGCCCGCGCGCCTACCTGCGCCCGGGCACCCACATGCTCGACGGATCCAAGGCCGGCACGCACGTGGAGATCAAGAAGTCCACGATCGGCGAGGGCTCAAAGGTGCCGCACCTGTCCTACATCGGCGACACCACCATGGGCTCCGGCGTCAACGTGGGCGCGGGCTCCATCACCTGCAACTACGATGGCGTGCACAAGCACAAGACCGTCATCGGCAAGGACGCCTTCATTGGCTCCGACACCATGATGGTCGCGCCCGCCCAGATCGGCGACGGCGCGCTCGTGGCCGCTGGCTCCGTCATCACCGAGCCGGTCCCGGCAGACGCGCTCGGTCTGGGCCGCGCCCGTCAGGTAAATATTGAGGGCTGGGCCGCCGATTACCGCCGCCGCCTGCACGAGGACGACGAGGTATAACGTTTTACCAAGCACAAAAGGAGCTGCTCCATGGGGGCGGCTCCTTTTTCTATCGTGACCTGCGCAACCGGATGAGTGGTCGGTTCGTGTCCGTTGGCGGTAAAGACGTTATCAGGACCCGATAAACCCCGCCGCGCGGTTACAATGCAACAAGGCATCTATATGGCATTCGATGTATAAAGGAGAAGGGTAATGCCGATTAATGATCCCGAGAAGTCGGAGAATATGCGCAAGTCCATCCGCGTGTATTCCGGTTCCTCCAACCGTCCCCTCGCTCAGAAGATTGCTGAGTACCTTGGGGTCGAGCTTTCGGGCCTTACGCTAAAGCAGTTCGCCAATGGTGAGATTTACGCCCGCTACGACGAGACCGTCCGCGGCGCCGACGTCTTCCTGATTCAGTCCGTGGCCGGCGGCAACGTCAACGACATGCTCATGGAGCTGCTCATCGCCACCGACGCTGCCAAGCGCGCATCCGCCCGCTCCATCACCGCCGTCATCACCCACTACGGCTATGCCCGCCAGGACCGCAAGGCCGGCCCGCGCGAGCCCATCACCGCCCGCCTCGTCGCCAACCTGCTCGAGCGCGCCGGCGTCAACCGCATTATCACCCTCGACCTGCACCAGGGCCAGATCCAGGGCTTCTTCGATATCCCGGTTAACCACCTGTCCGCACTGCCGCTGTTTGGCCAGTACTACAACGACATGCACTTCGACACCGACAACCTGGTTGTCGTCTCCCCCGACGTGGGTCGCGCCAAGGCCGCCAAGAAGCTGTCCGACATGCTCGGCTGCGACCTGGCCATCGCCCACAAGGGCCGTCCGCGCCACAACGCCGCCGAGGTCATGGGCATCATCGGTGACATCAAGGGCAAGACCTGCATCATCAACGACGACATGATCGACACCGCTGGCACCCTGTGCGCCAACGTCAAGGAGCTCAAGGCTATGGGCGCCGGTGACATCTACGTCTGCGCCACCCACGGCATCTTCTCCGGTCCGGCCATCGAGCGCCTGAACGATGCCCCCATCGTCGAGTGCGTCGTCACCGACGCCATCCCCGTCGAGGTCGGCGGCAAGATCAAGACTATCTCGGTCGCCGAGGAGTTCGCTCAGGCCATCTCCGCCGTTTACCACGAGGAGCCCGTCTCCACGCTCGTCGGCGGCGACTTCGCGCTGTAGTCGCATCGTCCTTGCAACCCGGCGCATCGCCGTCGGAACAGAAGAAACCCCCGCGCTCCCCCTTGCTTCGCAAAGGTCGCGCGGGGGTTTCTTCTGTTCCGACGGCTCGCTCTGCCGCGGCCACGCTTTTGTCTGGTGGGATTTCGCTGAAACGAAGTCTCGCCTTCGGCGGGCGTGGTAGCCTTTGTCGTTGATTGAACTATTTACGTAACGGAGGACAAACATGGCAGCTGCACAGCCGCTTAAGATTCGCATGGTTGCCGGACTTGGCAATCCAGGCGAGGAATATGCCGAGACCCGCCACAACGCCGGCTTTAAGGCGATCGACGAGCTGGCCCGTCAGGCCGGTATCACGTATTGGAAAAACCAGGCAGGCGCCGAGGTCGCGCTCATCAATATCAACGATGCCGAGGAAGAGGGCGGCAAGCGCCAAATTGTGCTGGTCAAGCCGCAGTCGTACATGAACACCTCGGGCGGCCCCATCTCCAAGCTCTGCCGCGAGTACAAGATCAAGGCCGAGGAGCTGCTCGTCATCCACGACGAGCTCGATATTCCCGCCGGCGACGTGCGTGTTAAGGTGGGCGGTGGCCATGCTGGCCACAACGGCCTGCGCTCCATCATCGACAAGATGGGCAGCCGCGACTTTAGCCGCATCCGCACCGGCATCGGCAACCCTCCCGGCAAGATGGCTGTCGCCGACTACGTGCTCAAGCAGCTGCGCGCCCGCGAGGCCGAGGATTTCCAGGACACCTGCGCCCGCGCGGCCGACGCCGCCGGCCTGGCGATCGTGCACGGCGTGGTCTATGCCCGCGACCACGTCAACGGCGCCGCCTCCGCCAACGGCAAGCACTAAAACCTACCATTTAGGGACAGGTTTATTTTGGCAGGTTTTATGTGCGGAAACGCCGCAACGGCCGCATCGCAATTAACTCTGCGCCGCCATGCATATGCAATGTCCCAGAGGGGGTCGGCCTCACCAAAGCGCGAGGCCGACCCCCTTTGCCGTTTTGCCTGATAAAACCTACCAAAATAAACCTGTCCCTTTTTGGCAGGTCACTTTTCCCAACCGCCGAAGACACACGTAAACAGCATGTCCATGAGGGTATAATTTGCACCGTATGTCTGCACAACGCCTGTGCGCGTACGGTTTTATTCGGGCTGCCGTCCATTTCCGTGGAGGCACGGTTCGGCCGCCCTAACAAGAGAGGGGTTCTATGTATAAGATCCTGGAGAAGACGCAGTTCTCTGAGAAGGTGTTCAAGTTCCGCATCGAGGCGCCCGCTATCGCCAAGCATGCGCACGCTGGACAGTTCCTCATGGTTCGCGCCAACGAGACGGGCGAGCGTGTCCCGTTTACCCTGGCCGGCTGGAACGGTGACGAGGGCTGGGTCGAGTTCATCTTCATGGTGATCGGCAAGACCACCGAGATGCTTTCCACCTACGAGGCCGGCGAGTCGCTGCGCGACGTCGTGGGCCCGCTGGGCGTTCCCACCGAGATGGCCGAGGGCCCCTGCGCCGTCATTGGCGGCGGCGTCGGCCTGGCAATTGCCTTCCCGGTCGCCAAGCACCTGGTCGAGACCGGTCACGAGGTGCACGCCATCATGGGCGCTCGCACCAAGGACCTCCTGCTCATGGAGGACCAGTTCCGCGAGCTCCTCGACGAGGGCCACATCCACATCACCACCGACGACGGCTCCTACGGCGAGCAGGGCGTTGTCACCGCTCCGCTGGAGCGCCTGCTGCAGGACAAGGCCGTGAGCCAGGTCTTCTGCGTCGGCCCCGTTCCGATGATGAAGTTCTCGACCCTCACCGCCCAGAAGTACGACACCCCCATCACCGCGTCGCTCAACCCCATCATGGTTGACGGCACCGGTATGTGCGGCTGCTGCCGCGTCGAGGTGGGCGGCGTGACCAAGTTTGCTTGCGTCGACGGCCCCGACTTCGATGCCACCCTGGTCGACTGGGATGACCTTCGTGCCCGCCAGGCCGCTTACCGTTCCGAAGAGGGCGAGTCCCTCAAGGCCTATGAGGAAAAGAGCTGCGCATGCCACTAGTTAACGGTCGTTTCGTTGCCGATATGAAGTCGCCCCGCACCCCCGATAACGAGGAGCCGGCTGCCGAGCGCGCCTGCGACTTCCGCCCCGTCGACAAGGGCTTCACCGAGGAGATGGCGCTGGCCGAGGCTGAGCGCTGCCTCAACTGCAAGAAGCCGTTCTGTGTCGAGGGCTGCCCCGTCAACATCAACATCCCCCGCTTTATCGAGCAGATCCGCGCGAAGGACTTCGGCGGCGCTCTCGATACCATCCGCGAGGACTCCATGCTTCCCGCCATCTGCGGCCGCGTCTGCCCGCAGGAGAACCAGTGCGAGGGCAAGTGCATCCGTGGTAAGAAGTCCGAGCCCGTGGCCATCGGCCAGCTCGAGCGCTTCCTGGGTGACCGCCCCGAGCTCGCCTCCACCCCCAAGATGGCTCCCAAGAACGGCAAGAAGGTCGCCGTCGTCGGCTCCGGCCCGTCCGGCATCACCTGCGCCGGCGAGCTCGCCCGCAACGGCTTTGACGTCACCGTCTTCGAGGCCTTCTTCACCGGCGGCGGCGTGCTGGTCTACGGCATCCCCGAGTTCCGTCTGCCCAAGGCAGTCGTCAAGCGCGAGATTGACGGCCTGGAGGACATGGGCGTCAAGTTTGAGTACAACTCCGTCGTGGGCAACATGGCCACGGCCGAGGAGCTGTTCGATCAGGGCTTCGACGCCATCTACGTGGCAACCGGCGCTGGCCTGCCCAAGTTCCTCAACGTCCCCGGCGAGAACCTGCCCAACGTCTTCTTCGCGAACGAGTACCTCACCCGCGTGAACCTGATGAAGGCCAACAAGTTCCCCGAGTACGACACCCCCACCAAGCACGGCAAGAACGTCGTCGTCTTTGGTGGCGGCAACGTGGCTATGGACGCCGTCCGTACCGCCAAGCGTCTGGGCGCCGAGCACGCCATCATCGCCTACCGTCGTACCGAGGACGAGATGCCCTGCCGTCGCGCCGAGCTGCACCACGCCAAGGCCGAGGGCGTCGAGGTTCTGCCGCTCGTTTCCCCGCTCGAGTTTGTCGCTGGCGAGGATGGCTCCGTGTGCGCCGTCAAGGTCCAGAAGATGGAGCTCGGCGAGCCTGACGAGTCCGGCCGTCGTCGCCCGGTGCCCATCGAGGGTGCCATCGAGGAGATTCCATGCGACGTCGCGATCTCGGCCATCGGCACCAACGCCAACCCCTTCGCAAAGAAGATCGGCGGCAAGATGGAGCTCAACAAGTGGGGCTACATCGTTGCCGACGAGGAGACCGGCCAGACCACCGATCCCCGCATCTGGGCTGGCGGCGACATCGTCACCGGTGCCGCTACGGTCATTCTGGCGATGGGCGCCGGCAAGAAGGCCGCTGCTTCCATCACCAAGAGCCTGCTGGGCGAGTAATCACCCACAGCGCTAGCCATCAAACGGCAAAGTCCCCGTCGAGCACACGCCCGGCGGGGACTTTTTCTATGCCGACCGCCCAAACCACCACGATGGGGACAGGCACCTTTGTGGTGGTTGGGGACTTGGCCGGCGAACCAATTCCGACGTTTGTCTCAATCTGTAACAGCCAGACCCTGTTGAGCCTCGTAGTTGTTGCAGATCAAGATATTGTGCGAACGTCCGCCCGTTCATCTCGATCTGTAACAGTTAGAGGCCAAATATCCCGCTTGGTGTTACAAATCGAGACATTAGGCTGACGGCCGGACCGTTCATCTAAATCTGTAACACCTAGAGCCATTTTTACTGGCCTGGTGTTACAGATTTAGATTTTGACGAAGCCGAGGATAGGTGCTGCCACCAAAACCTAGCGCTTGCGACGCTTGGTTGCAGCAATGCCGGCCACGGCTACGGTTGCGCCGGCGATGCCCAGAGCGGCGACCGTCATCGCGGCGGAGTCACCCGTGCTGGCGAGCTCCGTGCCGCCGGACTTCTTACCGTTCTTGCCCTTACCCTTGGACTTGTCCGTCGTCACTGTGGTCGTCGTCGAAGTCGAACCACCCGCAGGAGCCCCGGTACCGCCAGAGCCATCCGCACCGCCACCCTGCTCACCGCCGCCAAGCGTCGGCTTGGGTTCCGGCTTGGGTTCGGGCTCCGGCTCGGGATCGGGCGTCGCCTCATCGGTCACCGTAATCGTAATGTTCAAGCGCTCCGAATACTCGCTATACGACATGCCGGGACGCTGCGCCGCAATGCGCACATACATATTGCTATCGAGCGCAATAGGCTCGGTGTACTTTACGCGGCCTTCGTCACGGCAGGGGCAGGTGTCGTTGGTGGTGTACCAAATCGTCGTGCCGTCCTCGGCTGAAAGCTCCAGCTTCGTGCCCTTGGGCACCGTAATGTAGTTCTCCTTGGGCGACCATGCACCAAACGTCGTCGCACCAATCGTCGCCACCGGTCGCGCCGGTCGCACTGCCTCGGCAGACACGCGCACGTCGACCTGCTTGGACAGCGCCGTGCCGTCCACCGCCGCCGTCAACGTCGTCAAACCGGGCAGAGCACCATGCAGCACAAACGTCGCCGCGCCGTCCTCGCCCGTCACGGCTTGGGTGGCATCGACAGAGCAGATAGCCGAGGACTCCAGCCCAACACTAACCTTGGCGCCCGCAAACGGCTTGCCCGCCTTATCGGTCACGTGTGCCACCAGCTCAAAGTCGCCGCCCTCAAGCATGATCACAGCTTGTTCCACGTTGAGCTTGAGCTTGTCGGCACGAACGCCCACGACAAGCTCGCCACTTGCCCAGCGCGCCATGGCCTTGCCGGCGTAGTTGCGAGCACCGTCGAGCTCAAACGACACCGTCGAGCCCGCCTCACGCGCATCGGCATAGCGAATGCGCAGCACGCGCGACAACGGCTTGCCATTGGGATCGTCCTGCTTGTCGAGCCACGTATACGTCACGTCGCCCAAGCCCTGCGCGCACAATGCGACCAGGGCATCGTCGCTCGCATCCATATACTGCGTAAACTCAACCTCGACGCAATCGGTATAGGCATGGGCCGAAGCCACCTCGGGCGCCGCCGTCGACACCAAGCCAATGTTCACCTCGGTCTGAATCGGCGGCACGCGCAGCCAAGCCGAACGCGCCTCCTCATACCCGTCCTTGGTCACGCGCACCTGATACCATCCGGTCGGCGTATTCCAGTTGTATGCACCGTCCGCACCCGTTGCAAGCGGATTGTCCTGCTCATACTCCTCGGCATCCCAACGCACTGCATTGGTACCGGCGGCATCGTCGGCGCTCCACAGCTCAACCGTTGCGCCCTCGACCGTATTGGACAACAGGCCCTCGTACACCACGCCCGCAGGGTCGGGTGCAGCCTTGGCAGCCACATTGCGATAACGCGCCTCGAAGATCGACTGCATCTTCTCGTCCGAGATCAAGCCGTCCTTGTTGGCCTTGTAGACCTCGGCATCGGTCAGCTCACCCCAGTTGACCGTAATACGATTCTGGCACGCGCGCTCCACCTGCTCACAGGCGACATCGTAGGCGCACTCGGCATTGGTCAGCTTAATCGCGCGCTCCGAGCCCACACTCGTCGAAGCCGCGTCATAGGCAGCGCCCACCACGGTACCCGCCGAACCGGCCGTCAGCACGCCGGCGATTGTCATAATGGAGCCCACCGCCACATCGGTGCTATCGTGGCAGAGCTGGCGATACAGCAGATCCTCAAACGCACGCGCCTTCTCCATGGCGTCGCGCAGCGCGTAAATGCACTTCCAGTCGTCCTCGGTCTTCTCGGGCTTGGCAAGCAAGCGCGTATGCTGAAGCTCATAGCCCTCGCGCTCGCCCTTCACCTTCTGCATACGGACGTTCACGTTCTCCCAGTTCTTGCTGGCATCGTTCACGCCGTAAATGCCGGTAAAGATGCCGATGCCCTGGGTCGCCGCGGGAAACGCCTGGCCGGCCGCCTTCCACGCATCGGTCTTAAAGACCTGGCCGAACATCTCACACTCGATCTTGTAGCTTTTGAGCGAACGGATCGTGCGGATGAGCTTCATGTGGGCGCTGACGTCACCGTTGCGCTTCCAAGCCATAAGCCAACCGCGAATCGTAGAGTTATTGAGGCTGTGGACTACGTTCCAGTTATCGTACAGATTGTCCAAAATGTCGCATTGCATGGCGATTGAGTTAAACAGCAGCGCCTGGTTCTTGTTGTTATTGGAGTTCTCGATAAACTCCGACTCAATGTAAGCGGTCTCGTCGCCATCGGGCGCGGCGACCTTAAAGCCCTTGACGGTATCGTCGTCAGCCGCCTTGTAGCTCAGCGAGCTGCCGAGCGCCTGGCCCAAATCGTTAAACCCGCTCGTCGACTGGCCGTTGTACTCGCTGGCCTTAATGCCCGCACACTTGTTGAGCGCCGCAGCGGTTGCGTCATTCCAGCTTCCGTATTGGTTGAGCTGGCCGATACCCATCGACTGGCCCACCAGATCCTCGGCCTGCTGGGCAATAAACTCCGCTCGCGACGCATGGTCGACAAGTTCCTTGATGGCCGCCGCATCCGCAGCGCTTGCACCCTGAGCCGACGCGAGTTCCTGGTACCAATCCTCACCGGTGCCGTACGCGTCCTCAAAGATCATCTTGTCCACGTTGACGCCATAGCTGTCGCCCTGCTTGGTCAGCAGCGCCGACGAGCCGCCAACCGCAACCTTAAGCTCGGCGGCAAACTGCGCGGCCTCGTCGTTGCCAGCATCATCACCCTCGCCGTCGCTGGCGGCGGGGGCGCGACGAGCCTTGCGGGCAGCTCCACCTTGGGCTTCGTCCTCTTTACCGCCCTTCTCTTCCTCGGCAAGCGCATCGGCGACCATCTGGTCAATCGCATCGTTAAAGGCCTCGTCGACATCGTTAAAAGAGTTATCCATCATATACTCGTGCCACTGCTGCACGGCATTCGAGAACTCCTGCTGGCGCTCCTCGGCCGCGGCGGAATGCTTTTTGGCCGAAGCGTTGGCGTCAAAACTCAGCATGGTCATAAGCTGAGCATTGGAGATGCGGTAGGTCTGCGGCATAAAGATCTGCTCAAAGTTTCCGCAGTTCACATAGGTCGAGTCATTCGCCTTGTTAAACTCGTCGAGCAGCTTAAGGTAACCCTCGTCCACATACTCCGCCACATAGCGCACACGGGTGCCCTCGCGCGACTTTTGAGTCAGAGGAATCGTCACCGTCTTGCCATCCACGCAGTCCACGTACAGGTCGAGCGTGTCGGCGGCCTCTTCGTTTCCCACCTCAAGCGTGATGTCAAAGGTCCAGTAGGCGTTCTTCTTTTGTGGCAGATGATGGAAGGTCCACAGGCTCTTGCCGGTGTCCTTGCCGTCCTTGACCAGGTTTTGCGTACCGCCACGATACGTCACATCAAAGTTCCAGACCGAAGCACCCGGAACATAGCGCACATAATTGCGAGCCGTTACCTCGGCAGCAGCGGCGGCAACATCGGTCGAGCCCACGCGCGCCTCGAGCGTCACGCGCTCGGCGGCAAGCGTATCCTGCGGCAGCTCGTATTCAATCTTGGCACGGCCGAGTTTATTGGTCTTGCCGGTGTACTTTGCAGCCGACGAGCCCGTCCCCACGGTGAGCTGCACGCTCTTGCCCGGCGCCGCATAAACGTAGGCCACATTGCCCAGCAGGCTGTGAACGTCGGTGTTGTCGACCTCGATGCGCGATCCGCTAACCTCGAGTGTGGTGCTTCCCAGCGGCAATGTCACCTCGCCCAGCGTAATAAGCGGCGAGATGGCATAGATGCCTGCGGCCTTAGGCTTAAAGCGCACAAACACATCGGCGCCCATGCCCTTCTTCATATTGAGAACGAGGTTATCGCCCTTCCACGTCGCGTCAGTCCACCATGTATGGGAGCTATCGCCGGGGTCGCGAGAGCCAGCGGACACATCCTCGACGGCATCCTTGGCCAGCGGAATCTCAATCTTGGCAGCCTGGCTGTCCTTGAGCTCGTAATGAATGCGCAGCTCGGTCTCCACGCCAACGACCGCGGACGAATCAGCGATAACCGAGCCCGCCGTCAGCCCACGCTCGGCACGATACGTCTCCACGTCAAACGTGGGGACGTCGAGCGTCACGTCGAGCTGTTTGCCGTCCTCAATCTTCACCTGCTTTTGCGCGATATGCTTACCCACGGTCAGCCCTAGGCGGCTAAACGTGGAATAGCTCGTCGCTTGGATGTCGTAGCTCGTCTTGTTAAAGGCAACGATGGTGTAAGAACCGGCCTTAAGGCGCGGCGTCTCGGCCTTCATGATAGGCGTGGTGCCATCGTCTTCGTAACCCATCAGACAGGTGACACCGTCGGCAACTAGCTTGCCGTCGGACGTACGGAACACCAGCACGCGGTTGGCGCCCTGGTAGTCGCCCTTGGTCGTGACTGTCGCCGTACCCCAGGGCTTCAAGTCGATATCGACCTTGCCGGCCGAAGGCTTCACCGTCGCCGTCGCCCCACCCAGCCTGAGGCTGTCTTTGGGCTCGAGCGTTATCTCCAGATCCTGGTCCGCGTCGGCAATGGCCTGCGACACCACAAGTGCTGTGCCCTGGATACGGAAGTCGTTTTCTTTGTCACCCTTGGCAGGCTTAAGCGTCTTGCCGCCGCTCTTCACCGTCAGATCGATCTTATCGAGACTATCGAGCTCAATGCGTTCGGTCTTATCCTGGCCCACAATCGGTTCAAGATAGCCCACGTTGAGCTCAATCGCGCGCGAGGCCGGAATCTTGGTAAAGTCCTCCGCCTTAATCTCTCCGATATTCCATGTGCCCGTCATCTGGTCGCCCGGGCGCGCCAGCACCATGTCATAGTAACCGCTGAGCGAAATGCGCAGGGTGGCTGCTGTCTTGGAGAGAGCGTCCGCTGTAAAGCTGCCGTCATCGCCAACCGCCAGCGGCGTGGACTGCCCCGCCTGCACGAGTGTAGCCGTCGCGCTCTGGGGAAGTTTGCTCGTCACCTGGGCCGCCTCGCCCATCCACTCAAACGTGTAAGCAGGCTTCGAGGAATCGACGGAGTCCTTGCGATCGGCCACGGCATCGGCAAGCTTTTTGACCATCGAGGGGTTGCCAGCCGAATCGGTCGCATAGGCATAGATGGTCTGGCCTTCACTAAAGGGAATCGCATACGTTACGCCATCGATTGTCACGCGCTCATTATAGTCGCCCGGATAGCCCGCCTCACCAAACCGAAGATCGGGGTTCATCACGCGCAGGGCAACGGCATTATGGTTCGTCTCGTTTCCGTATCTCGTGTTCTCAAAAGCTCCCCACTCTATCATTTCCACGCTTTTGGGTAGCACAATCTCTTTGCCGGCAATCGCAGGATCAAGAGAGGCGAACGCGTGCGCTCCGATATATTTAACGCCGTCGCCGATCGTCACCGACGACACAAAGGAGCACCCGTCAAAGGCATTGCGCTCAATCCGCTCCACCGTGCCCGGCACATTGATCTGCGTAAAGGTGAGCACTGTTGTGTCCGAGACATAGAACTGTGGCACGCCGCAATAGGCGAATGCAAGATAGTCGATAGTTTTGACCGAAGGCGGCAGCGTTGCCACCACCTTGTCGTCAAGTTGTTCACATTCCTTAAAGGCCTGCTCGGGAATCGTGGTAAAGGCCGCGTTGTTGGGCCAGGTTACCGTTTGGAGCGTCTTGCTTTTGTAGAATGCATAGCTCTTGAGCTCCTCGACCGAATCGGGCAGTGCGATCTCTTTGATGCTGCTGCCGCCCAAGCCTCCAACCGAGCGGACATGCGAATTAGGGGCGAAGGTAATCGATGTGAGCGCAGCGCTTCCCATACCCGTAAGGCTTACGACATTTTTGTCGTCGATGGTCGAGGGCACCTCCAACGTGGTAATGCCCGCGTCGCCATACTCGATAGAAATTTCGTTGGTGAGGCTATCAATCGAGAAGTAGTACTGCGCGGGGGTCTGCTCGCCGGCCACGTAGCCATCGTCGTATTCGTCCTTTACGCCCGTGGCGCCCTTCGAGGTTGCCCAGAGTTCAAGTTCCTCGTTCCAGGTCGCCTCGGTGCCGGAAGCCTCCTCTTGCTTTTGCTGCTCGGCGAGCTCCTTGCCCTCGACAAGATCGGTGGCAAGCGTACCCGCAGGTGTGCTCTCGGTCTGTCCGGCGCCCGTCAGGCCCGCCGCCGATGCAATCTCGGAGTCCGGGGGCGCAGGGGCGTCACCGGTATCGAGCACTGTGGGGTCGGCAGCGCCGGCATCGGGCGCGGGGTCGGCGGAAGCAGAGTCTGACATTTGGGCGTCAGCCGAATCGGCGGGAGCAGCGTTGGCTGCTTGGCCGTTATCCGTCTGCACAAAAGTGCCGTCGGTGGTGAGGGTCTCGGCAAACGCGCCCGCGGGCAACGAACCCGTCACCATGGTGAGGGTCACAGCGGCAACGGTCAGGCAGCGGCAAAGCGCTCGAACAGTGGTCCACCTCATGGTCGTTCCTTTCCTGCAAACCAAAAGTTATCCAGCGTAATCGTCGTCCAAAAACAAAGCGAACGGTAGGTTCATATATACGAACCTACCGTTCTACCTGCGCAAACCACCACAAAAGGGACAGGCGCCTTTGTGGCGGTTCTGGACTTGGCCGGCCAGTTTGTCTCGATCTGCAACAGTTAGAGGTCAAATTCCCCGCTTGGTGTTACAGATCGAGACATTAGATTGGCGGCCATTCGGTTCATCTCAATCTGTAACATCTAGATCCGTTTTGGGCAGTTTGGTGTTACAGATTGAGATTTTGCTGAGGCCGAGAACGAGAGCCGTCACCCAGCTCTAGCGCTTGCGACGCTTGGTCGCAGCGATGCCTGCGGCGGCAACGGTTGCGCCAGCGATGCCCAGGGCGGTGACCGTCATTGCGGTGGTATCTCCCGTGGCAGCCAGGACGGCGTCGCCCTTCTTGGTCGGCGTGGCCTTCTCAACCGTCTTGGTCGTGGTAGCTGTCGCGACCGGCTTTGTCGCGGGCTTGGTCTCGGGCTTCACCTCAGGCTGCGGCGTCGGCTTGGGTTCCGGCGTAGGCTGCGGATCGGGAGTCGGCGTGGCTTCAGGCGTAAAGGTCAGATCAGTGTTGAGCCACAGGGTGTAGATCCAGCCGCTGTCCTCATCGGATACGCTATCCGCGACCTGGTAGCCGCATTCCACGCCGTTGATCACCAGCTTGGTGTCGGGCGTGAAGTAGAAGCCGCGCGCGGACTTGAGGTAGATGCCGTAGCGATAGGTCACGCCAGGCTTAAAAGCATCGATGTGGTTTGTAATGTTCTGATCCCAGAACTTCTGGGAGTTCACTTCGCTGCCGTCGCTACCCGTCCAGAACTCACACTGAGGAAGGGAGTTGGAACCCATCGGAACACTCGCCGTAAAGACCGGCTTATCGCCCGCCTTGAAGGTGGTCGTGGCACCGTCGATCTCGATAACGTCGATGGCACGCCATTCGTCGATCGGCTGCTCGCACAGCATATTGTCAGCGTTTGGCGCGAAGACGCCGTTGACGGTCTTGATGTGGTGCGTCCAATGGCCGTTGACGTACATCATGCAGTCATCGGCCACGGTATTGTCGTCCTTGAGCCTCAGCTCAACGGAATACATGTAGAACTTGCCCTCTTCAAAGTGCTCGATCTTCCTCGCGCCCGTCGGATACTTGGAAGGGTCGGAATACCAGAAGGCAACGGGCTTGAGCTCCGCAGGGTCGCTGCCATCCATCTCCTCCCAGCACTCATAGGCGATCTCATACTTATCGGCATCGGCGGCAGGAATCGTCGCGGTCGCACGCGGCGCCTCGCCGGGCGCGTAGTCGGTTTTCACATCGTTGACGTTTAGATTCTCAAGAGCTTCGTTTTCCGACGAAGCAGGCATCGTAATTGTTTTAATAGCAGGGACATACAGGAATTCTCCGCTTAGACTCGACTTTACGGTTTCCCCGTTTACGGTAACAACGGTTTCATCGCTGAAGGAATATCCGTCTTTTGGCTTCAGCATAAGAGAATACACGTACTCTTTCCCGCTTTTAAACTTTGTAATAGTCGGCAGGGAACCATGTGAGCCGTTATCGGAATACCAGGCAGCAACGGGTTCGTTGTTTTCAAATTCCTGCCAGCATTCATAAGCGATTTCGTATTTATCTGCATCGTAGTTAGGGACACCTGCCGTCGCCTGCGGACCAGTATCCAGCTGCCAATTGAAGTTCGTATTCTGAACATGGGCAAAGGAGATGGATTCCGATTCTGATTCCGCTGCCGGGATCACAAGGCACGCCCTCTCGTAGACATGGGTGCGGGTGTAGTAGTCATCCCGGATCTCGTTAATAGTGGGTTTCCCGGTCGCCTCGGTGTCTCCTTTAAAGGCGTCGTCCGGATCACCGATGATGATATTCCCGGGCTCTGTACCCGTATACGTAAGCTTGGATCCATCATAGGTGGTCGTCATCTTGGACTTATTCTCCTTGTACTCCGTAAAGTACTTCTTCTCCTCCTTCTGTCTCTGAATCTTGCTGATATCCAGGGTAAGCGTTGTTTTATTGCTCGCACTGTCATACGCCGCATGGACGATCAAGTCCCCCAGGCCGATAAAAGTCAAAGCGCTACCATCGAGAGCAGACTGGTCTCCATCTACAAGGGCAATCCCCTTCACATACTCAATCGTTTCTTCTTTCTTGATGTCGGTGTAATTGTTCCGCACCGTAATATTGACCCTAACGCCGCTGCCGCCAACAACATCGGTCACACCGCAGGGCATGATGGCGTCATTCGCCGGCGTGGCGGCGTTGTCGCTGGGAGTATTTTGTTCAGCGGGTGCCGCATCGTTGGATTCATCGGTGGCGCCAGTCGGGGCCGCCTGCTGAGGCTCAGCGGTGGCTTGCGCCGCCGGAGCAGCATCGGTTGCAGGCGCGGTCGAAGCAGCTGGTGCGGTCGTTGCAGCCGTATCCTCCGCAACCGTCGGCGTCACCGGAGCCGCGGCAACCTCATCCGTCCCAGCGGCGGGATCGGCGCATTCCGTCGCCAGCGCCACGCTCGGCAGCAGCAGCTGGCCAACCATAAGCGCGCACGCGCCGGCGCAAGCTATTTTGGCACCCACACAACGCCAGGTACCGTGAACCAGCGAGCAGGTGGACTCACGTTGAGCTTGCTTGTCAAAGTGGCTTCCGTTCATAACGGCCTCCTTGGTCGTAGGGACATACCACCACAAAGGTGCCTGTCCCCTTTGTGATGGTCCTGTACCACCAAGATGTGCCAAATGACTCCGCACGCCTAGGTTCGTAGATGCGAACCTAGGCCTCTACCTGCGGAAATACAAAGAGCCGCCGCAAGAGCATTTATGCCTGCGCGGCGGCTGAAAATGGCTATGAAAGATTACGCTAGCGGTTGCGGCGCTTGGACGCAACGAAACCGGCGCCGATGACGGACGCACCGGCGATGCCGAGGGCTGCCGCCGCCATCGCGGCGCTATCGCCCGTGGCGGCCAGAGTGCCCACGGACTTCTGGGCAGCGGTGGCCTTCGCGGCCGGCTTGGAGGCAGCAGCCGTGGAACTCGCCTGAGTCGGCGTCACGGACGGCGTGGCGGTCCCGCCGCCGCCCGGCTGCGGCGTGGGGCCCGTGGTAGGCTCAGGCTGCGGCGTGGGCTCAGGCTCGACCGCATCTCCGGAGCTGATTACCACGCTATGGGCAACCTCGTCGGAGGTCCTAACATCCTGGATAGCGGACGACCCGGCAGCACCGATGACGAGTCCGTTTCCCGCAGTTTCTCGCACGGTGCCGCCGGCGGGAGTCGTAGCTACCGATCCGCCATCAATTGTGAGACAAGGGGCTGCATCACCCAGATTGACAGCGTAGATTGCCGCCGTATTACCCGACGCCTCAACATTTGAATTAATGATGTCAATTCGAGGGATGGCGGACTGGGAGCCGGATTGGGAATATATTCCGTAGCCATGTTTACGACTGTAGCCAGTTCCGTCACCGCATCGAACTGTAAGGCTCGAATTCTCGACGAGCACCCGCGACACGCCGTCCTGCGCGAGCATCCAAACACCATCCAAAACATCGGCCTTATCACTCGCCACGAGCGTAACATCCGCTCCGTTGGTAATACTCAAATATGTATCCTTACCCCCGAACGAATACAGGGCGACCGACACACTGCATCCATTGCGCGCCGCCGCATCTAATTTTGCGTTATCCACCGCGATGCACCCTCCATGCTCGGAGGAGATGTTTTCGGCATAGACTGCAACGGCGTTGAGCCCCCCATTCGCCTCCGCCTCGACGTGGACGTCGGCGCCCTCGTTAATGGTTATGTTGCCTGCCCGCGTGTGAATGCCGATGGTATGAGGCACTTTGTTCGTTGCCGTCACGTTAACGTTGGCACCGCGGATGTCCACGTCGCCGCCGGTCTTGCCGTCCCCCGAAACCGCTATCGTATCGGTCCCGGCCGTCGCGTTGAGAGTCACGTCGCCCGAGATGGCGAGGCTACCGTACTCGACCTTAACAGCGCTCCTGCTCTTCTGCGGTTCGGCCGTCGCGTTGAGGGTTCCCTTCCCCGTGATGGCAAGGTTGCCGTCCTTGACCTCGATAGCGCTCTGCAAGGCATCGGCCGTTACGGTGTTGGTGCCCGTCACGCCGATATTGAGGTTGCCCTGAGCACTGATGCCGGCGCCGTCGTAGCCGTTGAGCTTCATGTCGTCGCCACCGTCCCAGGACCAGGTTCCGGCATCGTCGCCGGCGGCCTTGTTGTACTGCGTGCCGCCCACGTTGACCCACTCGGCGGCGAGTGCCACGCTCGGCAGCAGCAGCTGGCCGGCCATGAGCGCGCAGGCCCCCGCGCAGGCAAGCTTGGCGCCCACGCGACGCCATGTTCCGTGGGAGAACGAGCACGCACGGCCGTGGTTGATTGAGTTGTCATGGATTTGCGTTCGCATGTGAGCCTCCTTGTCGTAAGGGGTGCTTCTGTAACACCATGTTACGGGAAGATAGCCGGACCCCGGGGCACGAATTCTCAAGTGGCGCATCTGCCAGCGCAAAAGGCAACGAGCATGCGATTGCCAAGCGCGCCCCGCCCCCCGAAAGGCTCACCCCCTACCGACCTGGTCTACAATCAAGGACACGATTATTCCGTCTATCCAAAGGACCGTCCTTGAACCTGAGCAGGCCTAAAATCAACGCGCTTCTGGCACTCGCGCTCTTCACCTTCGCCTTCCTTGCCGCCGAGTTTCGTTTCGACGTCAACGTCGGGCTGCTCGCCGGTGCCGAACGCGTTGTAATCGCACAGGGCTTTATTCTGGGTGCGAGCGTACTCGGCTTTATCGGATACGCGCCACTGCTCGGACTCGCGCAGCGCATAGGCCGCTCCCCGGCAGCCGTCAACACCGCCGCCGTTCCCATCGCCATCGTGGGCCTAACCCAAATTCAGTCCCCCACGGACCTGCTTGCGCTCGAGATTTTGGGCTGCGTGGCATTCTATGGACTCGGCCTGCTGGGCGCCGCTGCGCACCACGCCTTTTCACTGGCGTTTCAAGACGATCCCAAGCTCGCCACCGGTGCGGGAGCAGCCTATGCCGCGGGCATCCTGATGCAGTTCGCCGTCAACCTGCTCAATTGCGGCGGCATCGCAGAGCTCATCGTCCTTGGCGCAGCGACTATCGCCATATCCGCCCTCGGCGCTGTTCCTCAAGAGACCACTGAGAGCCCGAACCCCCTTATCAATCCCTTTGTCGAACCTTCGCACGCCCTCGCCAAACAGGCATGTTGGAGCATCGCGCTCGTCATGATTCTTGCCTGCTTGTTCTCGACCCTCGACAACGTGGTCACGCTCTCCAACGCCCACGGCACCATTGCCGTGCAAACATGGCCGCGCCTCTTTTTGACGGCGAGCGGCCTTGCCGCCGGCATTATCTTTGATCTTGCCGAGCGCCGATACATGGGACTTGTCATGCTCGGCATCGCCGTGCTCTCGACCATTTCCATCCTGGCCGTGGAAGCCGGCGCCGATCCCAACCTGGGCCTTGTCGTCTTTTACCTGAGCTCGGGCTTTTTCGTCACGTTCTTTACCGCCACGTTTACTCAGCTGGCACCGCGCATGCACTTGCCCGCCTTCTGGGCCGGCATGGGCCGTGCGGCCAATAACGTGTGCGCGTTCACCACGTCGGGCGTCTCGCTTGCGCTTGTGACCTCTGGCAACGTCGCCCTCATCATGATCGGTGCGCTCGTTTTGCTCGTCGCCGCCTGCGCAGCATTCGTGGCAGCCGGCTTGTTCCGCCTGCCCCAAACCGAGCAGGAGCGCGAACATCAACAGCTTGCCGAGGAGGCGCTGGCAGTACCGAGTATCGAGGAGCAGCGTCAGGCCTTCATCACCGACCACGGCCTCACCCCGCGCGAAGTCGACGTGCTCATAGCAGTAACCCAGGACGAACGCCCGCTCAAGCAGATCGCCGAGGAACTCGGCATCTCGATGCGCATGGTACAGCGCCACCTGAGCTCCATCTACCAAAAGACCGACACGCAGACGCGCGCCGGTCTCACCAAGGCCTTCCCCTCGGCCTAAAACAAAAACCACCACAAAGGTGCCTGTCCCCTTTGTGGTGGTTTTGGTCGGTTAGTCTTCGAGCTGGGCGACTTTGTAGCGGTAGGCAGCGGCGATAACGTCTTTGCAGCCCTCGCGGCCCAGCTTGGCGCGGTTGACGACGATGTCCTTACCGCTCGTCATCTTCCACTTGCCGGCGCTGTAGCGCTTGTAAAAAGCCTCACGCGCCTTCTGCTGTTGCTTGACCAGCTTGGCGCCCTTCTTTTTATTAAGGCCACGCTTCTTGCGCACAATCTCGACGCGATCCTCAAAGGGAGCGGTCACCAGCACGGCAATGTGGTTGGGGTTGTTGCGAAGCAGGTAATCGGACAGACGGCCTTCGATAATGCAGCTCTCGGTCTCGCCCAGGTCCAAAATCACCTGGCTCATCTTCTGGAACAACTTGTCCGAGTACGAACGCGCATCGTAGCGGTCGGGCAGAAACGCCATGTTCTCCACGGCCAGACGCTCGTCGTAGGCGGCCATCTTATCGAGCGACTCGCCCGCGCGCAGCGACGCACGCACCAGCAGCTCGTTGTCATACAGCGGAATCCCCAACTCGTCGGCAAGCATGCGACCAATCTCGTGGCCCTCGGCGCCAAAGTCGCGCGCGATGGTAATGACCACAGGATTCTTCTTATTCTCCAGATCGCTCATCGCGATTCCTTTCTAACAGATGAGAAAAGGGCTGTTTATCTCTTATTCCCACGATACCGTACCTGGGTTTTCCTGGTGCCCAAGATTGGCCTGAAAGAGGAGCGACGCGTACTTTGGTACGCGAGCGACGGTTTGAAGGCCAAGGTTGGGTGCCAGGGAAAGCCAGGCTATGCGGCTACGATGCGGCGTTGGTAAGCTCGGACCAGCAGCGAGATACCAAAGTTGAGCACAAAGTACATCGCAAACACCAGGCCGTAGAGCATAAGCACCTGCGACAGATCGATCGCGTGGGCCATCACGACGTTTGCCGTGTACATGAGCTCGGCCACGTTAATGCCCGAAAGATACGAGCTGTCCTTAATGACGGTCGTGCACTGGCTAAACAGCGCCGGAATGATCGTCTTAAACGTCTGCGGCAGAATGATGTAGCGCATGGTGGCAAAGAAGCCAAAGCCCTGGCTCTGCGCCGCCTCAAACTGGCCGCGCGGAATCGAGTTGAGACCGCCGCGCACAATCTCGGCCATAACGGCGCTGGTAAACAGCGTAAAGGCAATGGTCGAAATCACAATGTCCAAACCCTGCACCGTAAAGTAGATAAACAGGATCCACAGCAGGTTCGGCGTGCAGCGGAACAGCTCGATATAGGCGCTCACCAGAATACGGAATGGGCGGGGCGCATAGCTTTTAACGAGCGCCAGCACCGTGCCAAAGATGAGCGAGAAAAAGATCGACAGCGCCGAGATCTCTATGGTCTTAACAAAGCCGCCCCAAATGTAGAGCAGGTTGGTCGCGTTGAAGATTTCCATGCGCTAGGCCTCCTCTACGTTGTCGAGCCCCAGCTCGGCCAGGCTCACACCGCGCGGACGCTCCTTGGAGCGGCGCTCGAGCCACTGCACCAGCATGGCGAGCGGAAAGCAGATAATGAAGTACATAAGGCAGCAGACGATGTACCCCTGCAGGTAACCGTACAGACTCACAAAGTTGTCGGAACGGTACATAAGGTCGCCGCCGGCCACAAGCGCCAGCACCGACGTATTTTTGACCAGGTTGAGCGCCTGGTTACACAGCGGCGGCAGAATGATCTTGAATGTCTGGGGCAGCACGATGTACCAGTACGCCTGCGCACGGGTGAAGCCCTGGCTCTGGGCCGCCTCCATCTGACCGCGCGGAACCGCCTCGATACCAGTGCGGATGACCTCCGAAATGTAGGCCGCGTGATACAGACCCACGCCTAAGAAGCCCAGCACGAACGGCGCGATGCGCACCGGCTGGTCGGCACCGGTTATGGCCTGTAAAAACTGCGGACCGGCCATGTACATAAAGAGCACCTGTACGGGCAACGGGGTGTTCTGGTAAAACTCCACGTACACGCGGCTTATGGCGCGCAGCACGCGCGAGCGGGTGGTAGAGAACACGCCCAGCAGCGTGCCCAGCACCAGCGACAGCAGCAGGCCGGCAACGACCACCTGTAGCGTCACGCCAAAGCCCTCCCAGAAGGGCCCCATGTTTTGAAATGTCGTCGACCAGCGGTCGGCGTCAAACAATCCTTCGAGCATTTGATTCCTTCCTTGGACGATGCACCTATACAAGACCCCAGGTCTTGACCTCTTGGTCGAGCCAGCCGTCGGCTAGGCGATCGCAAATCACCTGATCGACCACAGCCGAAAGGTCGCAGCCCTTCTTGGTCGCCACACCGTAGCCCTGCTCGCCAAACTTGACCTCGGGCTGCAGCAGCTCAACGGTCTCGTTCATGTAACCGGCCAGCGTGGAGCGGTCCATGGCAAAGACGTCGATATTGCCGGCGTCGAGCGAACTCTTGATGATGGGGTAGCCGCTAAAGGCCCTAAACTCGGGCTTGCAGCCAAAGCCGTTGTCCTTGATCATCTGCTCGATCAGGCCCTGCGTGGTAGCACCCTGGCTCACGCCAATGACCTTGCCGTCCAGGTCCTCAATCGAGGTAAAGCCCGAACGCTTCTTGACCATGAGTCCCACGTAGTCGGTGCGGTACGGCGTCGAGAAATCCCAGCTCTTCTTGCGCTCGTCGGTGATGGTATAGGTCGCCGCGACCACGTCGAGCTGGCCGTTATCGATCAACGGGCCGCGCGTCTTGGGCGTTACGTCGGTAAACTCGACAAGCTCCTGGGCACGGGCTTCCTTGTAGCTCACGCCAAAGACGGCAGCGGCGATCTGGTAGCACAAATCGACTTCCATGCCCTCAAAGCGGCCCTTGGCGGTGTCGTAATAGCCGTAGCCGGGAACATCCTTCTTAACGCCGGCATTCAGATGGCCACGCGACTTAATGGCCGCAAGCTTGGACCCCTTGTCGGAGCCCTCGCCGCTGGTGGAGTTGCCGCAACCGGTAAGCGCGGTCCCCGTCAGCGCAAGCATGCCGGCGCCCGCCAGCTGCAAAAAGTGACGGCGCGACACGGCCGCCCTCGTCATATCCGTCATGTCCATCACCGCGCCTAGTGCAGAATCTTGGACAGGAACTCGCGGCAGCGCGGGTTCTCGGGGTTATCGAAGAAGTGCTCGGGCGTGCCCTCCTCCAGAATGCGGCCGTCCTCCATAAAGATGACGCGGTCGGCCACCTGGCGCGCAAAGCCCATCTCGTGCGTCACGCAGATCATGGTGATGTCCTCCTGCGCGAGCTCAATCATAACGTCCAGAACCTCCTGGACCATCTCGGGGTCGAGCGCCGAAGTCGGCTCGTCAAACAGGATGATGGGCTGCTTGGTGCACAGGGCGCGGGCGATGGCGATGCGCTGCTGCTGACCACCCGAGAGATTCTGCGGATACTCGCCGGCCTTATGCGCCATGCCGACGCGCTTGAGTGCGGCGATGGCGATCTCGGTCGCCTCCTCCTTGCTCTTCTTTTGCAGCTTGATGGGCGCGAGCGTCAGGTTGCCGAGCACCGTCATGTTGGGATACAGGTTGAACTGCTGAAACACCATGGAACTATACTTGCGAGCCATCTCCAGGTGGTTCTTTTTGGTAAGCGGCGTACCGTCGATGATGACCTCGCCCGACGTGGGCTCCTCCAGATAATCGACGCAACGGATGAGCGTCGACTTACCCGAGCCGGAAGGCCCGATCATTACGAGCTTCTCGCCGCGCTTGACGGTGAGGTTGATATCTTTGAGCACATGCAGGTCGCCAAAGTACTTGTTGAGATGCTTGATCTCGATCATGTCTGCCATGAATGTCCCTTCCCTGCGTTTACACGAGTTGAACTATTGTACGGAAAGAACCACGTTTCCGCAGCCCACACTACATTCCCGTAAAGAACCCGCAATCTTCCACCCACTCATTGGGGACAGACTTAAATGAGTGCCTGCTCATTGGGCACTCATTTAAGTCTGTCCCCAATGAGCGCTCAACCGCCCTTGTTGAGCATAAGTCAGCGAAAACCCGTACACGCGAGCAAGGTGACGTGAAATGAAAGGGCGCAGACCTTATGGTCGCGCCCTTGAAATTGAACGTCAGATTGCCGTGTGTACGGGTTTGCAGCGTCGAGCCGTTATGCGGTTTGGTAAAACCGCATAACAAATTACGCGAGCTTTGCTCCGACGATCTTGGCCGCGGCAGGCTTGTCGAAGTTGCCGCCGGTGGCTTTGCCGAGCGCCCCCATGACCTGGCCCATCTGCTTCTTGGACGTGGCGCCCAGCTCGGCGATGACCTGCTCGATCAGAGCCTCGAGCTCCTTGCCCGAAACCTGCGCGGGCAGCAGGCTCTCCAGAATCTTGACCTGCTCGGTCAGGTTGTCGGTACGCTCCTGGTCGGTGCCGGCCTTGATGGACATCTCCAGCGTCTCGCTCGTCTGCTTGATCAGACGCTTGATCATGCTGTTGACGTCTTCCTCAGTCACATCGCGGCGCTCGTTGACCTCGATATTCTTCACCTCGGCCTTAACCTGGCGAATGATGGACAGGCGAACCTTGTCCTTGGCCTTCATGGCCGCGATCATTTCTTTCTGCAGCTCTTCGTTGGTCATCTGCAAATCCTCTCTAATAGCGCGGGCGGCACTCGCGCGAGCACCGCCCCATGATTACTCAGTCGTCGACGAATCGTCGGTCGAACTCTTGGTGGCGCCCTTCAGACTGACGTTGTATGGCACGTCTTTGGGCATGGGGTTGACGGTGATGTCGGCATCCTTCTTGTACTGCTCCAGCCACTCGCTGTACGCGGTGCTTGCCGTCTGCGTCTTCACCACGTTGGAGACGTACTTTTTGATGGCCTTGGGCACCTGGTTGATGTCGTCAACCTGATTATCGACATGGAAGTAGTCGGTGCACTTGATGATGTGGTAGCCATAGGTCGACTCGATGACTTCGCTCACGTCGCCCTTGTTGAGCCCCTCGAGCGCCGTCTGGTAGCTGTCGACAAAGGTGGTGAGCTTATCCCAGCCCACATCGCCCTTCTTCTCCTTGGATCCGGTGTCCTCGGAGTACTGTTCAACGGCGTCCTCAAAGCTCAGCTCACCGGAGTTGATCTTGTCCAGGCACTCCTGCGCCTTGGCCTTGGCGGCAGCCTTGTCCTCGTCGGAAGCGTCGGAATCAACCTTGATCAGGATGTTCGACGAGCGACGGGCATCGTTGTAGTTGGACAGGTTCTCGTTGATGTAATCGACAATCTCGCTGTCCTTGGGCTTGCTGGTGGGCGCCACAGCATCCTTAAGCTTTTGCTGCGCCAGGCTCTCCTTGAGCGAGTCCTTGTAGGTGTCCTCGGTGTAGCCGTAGGTCTTAAGGGTCTTCTTAAAGGCCTTGGCACCGCCCGCGCTCTTGCACGCGTCCTTCCAAGCCTTCTCGACCTCCTCGTCCGACACCGTCACGCCGTTCTCCTTCTGTGCCTGTTGAAGCAGAATCTGCTGCGTGTAGGAGTCGATGAGTTGCTTGCGGTACTTCTTGGGCGTGAGGTCGTTGTCGACCAGATACTGTGCCCAGTCCTTGTCCTTGGTGTAGCCGTAGGACGTGCGCATGCTCATGATCTGCTTGGTCACGGTGTCCTCGGTGAGGTTGGTGCCGTTGATAGTGGCAGCTACACCGCCGGTAAGCTTGTAGCCCGAGGTGTCCTCGGCCTGCGACATCAGGCCGGAGCACGCCATGGCCGAGACGGAAAGTAGCATTGCCAGCACGCCGATGACCACCAGAACGATCTTGACGGTCTTGGACACGCGGGTCTTGCGCTGCTTCTTGCGAGAGCTGGAGGCGGCGCGAGCCTGCTGCTCGGGCGTCGGCTCGGGTGCGGGGTTCTTTTTCTTATTTGCCATAGTTGGCCTTTCGCATAACGAATCGAACAAACGCCATTGTGTCACAACGCAGCCCCCGCGGCACGCTTGGTGCATTGGGGACAGGTTAATCTGCACCATTTTGGTGCAAAGGGGACAGCTCTGGCAGCCGGCAGTTAGGGACGTTCCTTTTCTGCCGGCAGTTAGGGACAGTCCCCAAGTGCCGGCACATAAGGAACGTCCCTAGGTGCCGGCTTAGCCCCACCTTAGAAGTGGCGGCGGATGGCGTCGACCATGCCCTGCGGCGTGGTCTGGCCGAGCACGTCGGCTGCGGCATCGGCGTCCATAAAGATGTTCATGAGCGCCTGCAGGGCCTCGACCTGACCGCCCGGCTCGGCGATGCCCAGATTGATGACGATCTGCGCCGGCACCGGAGCGCCCATGCCAGCCATAGCGTTAAATGTCACGGGCGCGGTGGGCTTCACCACCGCGATATAGGGCTTGGCCACAAACCCCGGATCGGTATGCGGAATGGCAATGTTTGCCGCCGGCATGGCAAGACCCGTGGGATAGGCATCCTCGCGCGTGCGAACGGCGTCGAGCCAACCGGTGCAGATGTAGCCGCGTGGGGCAAGTTCGCCTTCGAGTCGCGCAAACACCTCGGCGGGCGTCGCGCACTCCCAATCAAAAAACACCAGCTCAGGCGTAAACAGTGCTTCGTTATCCGCCATACCGTCCTCCAAAGTTGCATGAGGGCCACAATGCTCAATATGATAGCGAAACGGGGTATGCAAGGTTAGCCGAGGATCCCGATGAGCTCGAGTGCGCGCGCGGGCGTCAAGCATACCTCGGGCATCGTCTCCAACATGCGTCGGTCGCTCGTGACTACGTAGTCAACATCCGCCGTATCGCCCGAGGCGATAATGAGATTGTCCTCGAGGTCCGGCATGCGCTTGCCAAGCATGCGCGCCATCTCGCACTCCGCCATCGAAAGCGGGGAAGCCGTTGCCGCCTGCATCATATGCTCGACGCATGCCCATGCAGCCGGACCGAACGAAGCGTTAATCCCATTCACATTCCGCCGGGCTAGACGCCGAGGCAAGATGTAGAACACGTCCTTTGCCGTCGTTGGCGCGTACAGAAGGTCGATCTTTCCCGCTTCGGCCAGTTCAACCAATCTCTTCGCTTCGTCGAATGCCCCCTCTTGCAGGTAATAATCGAGCCAAACGTTCGTATCTACAAGCAGGCGTTTTGCCTCGATCATCGGCAATTCGCCTCGATGTCGGCAATCATCGCGTCATACATATCATCTCGTACGGCATCCCAGTCTTCCGCAGATGATCCACCTGGCGCAAAATCCGAAGCGCTTAGCCCCAACGAGGAAAAAGCTAGGCCACACCCCTGCTCGGCCAGGCTCTCCGCACGGGGCGCCTCGCGCTTATCCGCCACCATAAATCCCGGCAACGTTTGATGCTCGACAAGATAGACCCAAAGCGCACGAATAGCATCGCTCGCCCCCAATCCATTGCGAGTTAGGACCGCGTCGCCACCAGCCTTGAGCATAGGATCGATTCGCGTGTTGAGCTGCACCGTTGCTGTACCCATAGCGGCTCCTCTCTATCTGCTAGCAGTATAGCAAACATGAAAGGCCACGCAAAAGGGCCCCGCCCGCACACGGACGAGGCCCTATCAGATTTCTTGGTTCTGATGAAGCTTTTACATCTCAAGAAAACCAAGGAGACCTTTTTCAAGCGACTAGCGCGCCGGGTCAATTGCCACCTTGCCGCTCTCCAGCACGTGGACGCGGCCGTCGGCGAGCATCTGCACGACCTCGGGATACAGCACATGCTCGATCGCGTGGATGTGCTCCTCGAGCGTGTCGACGTCCCAGCCTTCCTCGACAGCCAGCGCGCGCTGGGCGATGATGGGACCGTTGTCGTAGATCTCGTTGGCAAAATGCACGGTCACGCCAGTTACCTTGACGCCGCGCGCAAAGGCGTCGTCAATCGCATGCGCACCGGTAAAGCTCGGTAGCAGCGCCGGATGCAAGTTGACCACGCGGTTGGGAAACGCCGCCAGCAGAGGCGTGTGCACCATACGCATATAGCCGGCCATCACCACGTACTCGCAGCCACGTTCGAGCAGCTCATGCGCGATGATCTCGTCAGCCGCGATGGGGTCGGCATAGATATCCTTGGACAGCGTGAGCGTCTGGATGCCCGCACGCTCGGCGCGCTGCAAGCCCTTGGCCGAAGGACGGCTCGACACTACAAGCTCAATCGAGGCGTTGAGCTTGCCGGCGGCGATAAGGTCGATCAGCGCCTGCAGGTTGGTGCCCGAACCGCTGATAAGCACGCCGATCTTGAGCGGCTCGGCCGTATCGGTGCCGGTCGGACGGGTGTAGGGCACAAAGCCCAGGCCCTCGGCAGCAGCCATCTGCTCGCTAGCGCTCATCGGAGTACACGACCTTACCGGAACCCTCAACGCACTCGCCCACGCGGAACGGCTTCTCGCCCAGCGCGACCAGGGCCTCGGTCACGGCAGCCTCGTCCTCGGGGGCAACGATCAGGCACAGGCCGACGCCCATGTTGAAGGTCTTGCATGCCTCGTTGGGCGCGAGCTCGGCCTGACGCGACACGTAGGTGATGACGGGCGGAACATCCCAGCCCATCTCGGCGCCGCTGCGGGTGACCACGGCATCGACATCGTCGGCGAGCGCGCGGTTGAGATTCTCGGTGATGCCGCCGCCGGTGATGTGGGCGATGGCGTGCACGTTGGCGCCGCCGCGCAGCAGCTCCAGAATCGGCTTGACGTAGATGCGCGTAGGGGCCAGCAGAGCATCGGCCAGCGAAGCACCGTCGAGCTCCTCGAGCGGACGGCTCAGTTCCTCGGCCTTAGCGGCGGCCTCGGGCGTGCCCGGCTTGATGCCGTCGACGCCGATGACCTTGCGCACGAGCGAGTAGCCGTTGGAGTGCACGCCGGTGGAAGGCAGACCCAGGATCACATCGCCGGGGCGAACGTTCGCGGGGTCAAGCATCTTGGGACGATCGACAACACCCACGGTAAAGCCGGCGAGGTCGTAATCGGCCGGAGCCATGACGCCGGGGTGCTCGGCCATCTCGCCGCCCACGAGCGCGCAGCCCGCGAGCTTGCAGCCGTCGGCCACACCCTTGATGATCTTTGCCATGTGCTCGGCCTCAATGTGACCGATGGCAACGTAATCCAGGAAGAACAGCGGCTCGGCGCCCGAAGCCAAAATGTCATTGACGCACATGGCGACCAAGTCCTGGCCCACCGTCTCGTGACGGTCCATGATCTGGGCGAGCACGAGCTTGGTGCCCACGCCGTCGGTGCCGCTAATCAGGATCGGGTCTTCCATATCCTTAAGCGCAGCGGCCGAGAACAGGCCGCCAAAGCCACCGATGCCGCCGATGACCTCGGGGCGGTTGGTGTCCTTGACCATCTGCTTAATAGCGTCGACGGCGCGGCCGCCCTCGGCGGTATCGACGCCGGCGTCCTCGTACGTCACATGCTTGCTGTCGCTCATCTGAGCCTTCCTCTCCCACTACCGTCTGACGAGCAGGCGCCAAACGGTGCTCATAGTTGCGCCATTTCGGCGCGCGCCATAACAGCACGCGCCGTCATATCAACAAAACAGCAGGTAAAACCTACCAAAATAAACCTGTCCCTACATGGCAGGTTTTAGGCCTCGCCGTGCTCCTCTTCCCAGCTGCGGTCGACATATTTCTCGACCACGGCGTCGTCGTCAAAGTGCAACGGCTTGTCCAGGTTGCGGGGCTTAAAGCCCTCCATGAACTTGTCACGGCCAAAGCTCTCGGGAATCGCCACGGGATAGCGGCCGGTAAAGCACGCGTCGCAGTAGCCGCCCTTGGGCATGACCTTCAGCAGGCCCTCGACCGAAAGGAAGGCCAGCGAATCGGCGCCAATGTACTCGCAGATCTCATCGACCGTCTTGTTGGCACTGATGAGCTGCGACTGCACGTCGGTATCGATACCGTAGAAGCACGGCCAGATGACCTCGGGCGAGTTGATGCGAATGTGAATCTCCTTGGCGCCGGCGTTGCGCAGCATCTTGACGAGCTGCACCATGGTGGTGCCTCGCACGATGGAGTCGTCGATGACGACCAGGCGTTTGCCCTCGATGTTGTCGCGCAGCGGGTTGAGTTTCATACGCACGCCCATGGCACGCAGCTCCTGCGTAGGCTCGATAAACGTACGACCCACGTAGCGGTTCTTGATAAGGCCCTCACCAAAGGGTATGCCACTCTCGTGCGAATAGCCCTCCGCGGGCGGCAGGCCGGAGTCGGGCACGCCGATGACCAGGTCGGCCTCGACGGGCTCCTCATGTGCCAGCTGACGACCCATGTCATAACGGCAGGCGTAGACGCTCTTGCCGTTCATGATGGAATCGGGGCGAGCGAAGTAGACCTGCTCAAAGATGCAGTTAGCAGGCTCTTCGGCGGCAGGCACGCCCTGCTCGGACACAAGGCCCTCGGCGCTGATGCGCAAAATCTCACCAGGACGGACGTCGCGGACGTACTCGGCGCCCACGATGTCGAGCGCGCAGGTCTCGGAGGCAACGACCCAACCGCCGGCGCGGGTGACATGGGTGGCAACGTCAACCGTCGCGGCGCCGTCCTGCGACGGCAGCTGCGAAACGGATGCGGCATCGGCCTGGTCCAGGCCCTCGTCCACCAGCTTGCCCAACACCAGTGGGCGAATGCCATGCGGATCGCGGAAGGCGTAGAGCGCCTGCTCGTTGATGAGCGTCATGGCATAACCGCCACGCACGAGCTCCATGGTCTTGCGAATGCCCTCGCGCAGGTGGCCCGTACGCTGGGTAAAGTAGCCGATGAGCTTGGTCGCGACCTCGGAATCCGAATTGGAGAGGAACGGCACGCCCAGCTCGATCAGCTGGCGACGCAGCTCGTCGGTGTTGACGAGGGTACCGTTGTGCGCGAGCGCGATAATGACGCTATTGATAGTAGAGAGGTGCGGCTGAGAGGCTTCCCAGCTCTTGGCGCCGGCGGTGCCGTAGCGCACATGACCCACGGCCAGCTGACCGGAGAGCGTCGACAGGTCGGCGTTGGAGAACACGCGGTCGAGCAGGCCCAGATCCTTGCGGACCATAACCGTACCGCCGTCACCCACGGCGATTCCCGCCGATTCTTGGCCACGGTGCTGCAGTGCACGCAGGCCAAAGTACGTCAGTCGAGCCACGTCGCGATCGGGCGCCCAAACACCAAAAACGCCGCATTCCTCATGCAGCTGGTCGGAGTCCGGATCATACGTCGACATGGCGTTCACCTGTCCCGCGGCACGCTCGGCCGCGCGGATGGTTTCTTGAGACATGGCATCCCCTCAGAGCCTCGTATTTTGGCGTTACCCGCCTTATTATACGCACGGCGCGACGCGCTCCCCAGCGCATGAGCAGCGCTTTTTAAAAGCCCACCGAGCTAATAATCCGTTTTGTGGCCAAACATTTTATCGGTCTGTCCAGTGCAAGCGCCCGCGCCCCCAGATGGCCGCCGCGTCCACCGTTGGGGATTACAAAGTTGCAATTGGGACGTTCGTCCTGTCTTTTGGCAGGTCGGCGGCGTATCCTTGTAGCCTAGGACAAAGCGAGAAAGGTTCTGTATGGATCGAAACGAACTCGACCCCAGCGTCCCCAGCGCCACGGAGGTCAAGAAGATTCCCCTCATCATTAAGGTGTACGCCGTCCTGTGCATCCTATCCGGCGTGGGCACACTCCCGTCGGTCGCTGCCTTTATGTGGCAGGTCATCACCGCGCTCATCAACGGCAACGCCGCCGAAAAGCTCGGCGACAATATGCTGGTCTCGGTTGGACTCATCGTCGCCGGCATCATGCTCTCTGCGGCAAGTGCCGTCATCCTGATCATCTTTGGCCTGGACCTTATCAAAAACCAGCGCCGCAACGCCGCCCGCCTGTCCTACATCCTTATTGCATTCACCGTCGTCGAGCTTTTGGTCGACGTGATGCTCCAGGGCATCGGGCCCTTCCTGCTGCGTCCCGCGATCCAGCTCGGCATCCTCGTTGCACTTTCAGCAACCGTCGACCCCACGCTGCGCCAGGAGCGCGAACTGCAGCGCCGCCTGCAGGAGATGCTCGACCGTGACGCCGCGGCGGAGGGCATGCTCGGCCGCGATGAAACCGGCGAGGGCTACATCAAGCTCAACTACTTCAACCTGTTCTGGGTATTCTTCGTCTGCTGCGTGCTCGGCCTGATCGCCGAGGACATCTGGCATATGACAGTCGACGACCCGGGCGTCTACCAGAACCGCGCCGGCATGCTGTTTGGTCCCTTCAGCCCCATCTATGGCTTTGGCGCCGTACTCATGACCATGGTACTCAACCGCTTCTATAAAAAGAACCCCATCATCATTTTCCTGGTAAGCGCTGTGCTCGGCGCGAGCTTTGAGGTGTTCGTGGGCTGGTTTATGCAGACCTCATTTGGCGTGGTCTCGTGGAGCTACTCGCACATGAAGCTGTTCGGCATGCCCGACCCACTCGCCGTCCTTACGGGCGGACGCACCTGCACGGGCTTTGCCTGCCTGTGGGGCCTGGGTGGCCTTATCTGGATCAAGCTGCTGCTGCCGAGGCTGCTCAAGCTCATCAACATGATTCCGTGGAAAAGTCGCTACTCGGCTACCGTCATCTTTACCGTCATTATGCTGGTCGACGGCGTCATGACGCTGCAGTCGCTCGACTACTGGTACCAGCGCGTCAACGGCACGGAGCCGGATATTCCCGTCGCGCAGTTCTACGGCAAGTATTTCGATAACGACTACATGGAGAACCGCTTCCAGAGCATGACCATGAGCCCCAAGGATGCGACGCGCGTGTAGGGCCACGCAATGCCGAGATTTTCCAACGCACAAAAAGCCCGCTGGCAGACTGATTTGAACTGCCAGCGGGCTTTTTGTTGGAGAGTGCTGCTGCCGGCATTACGCCTCGCGCTCGACCTCGCTCACACACTCATTTTTGATGGTACCGACGAGCGCCTGCAGCGCATCGACCACATGCGGGCGAATGTCCCCGCCAATGAGCACGAGCATGATGTCGTCGCCCACGGTAAGCTCGCCGCTCGCCAGCCACACGCGCACATAGCCGATACCAGGCATCGCGCGCGTTGCCTCGATAGCGGCCTGCACCTTATCGGCATCGAAGCCAAACACCATGCCGCCAACCTTATGTCCAGGCGCCACACCATCTGTCTCGACCCCACGCGCCTCGGACTTAGGCGTTGCACGCACCACGCCGTTGTGTGTCAGGTACATACCGCACGCAGGCGCCGACGAATCGGCCTTGGCCTCGCGCAGCCAAGCATCAACCGAAGGCATCGATTTGCCACTTTCAAGCATCATTTCTCCTTTTTACCGTCGTCGAGTAGCTCATTTGGGACGGGGCTTTTTAGCTACTCTCGAACAACTTATTCCTCGACCGGCGTGAGCACCATGACGGCGCGCGTATTGCTAAATGACAGCGAGCGGCAGGTCACAAGCGTTACGACCTTGGTTGCCGAAGCGGCACGATCGGTGGCATCGCTCGCCACCGCCGAAGCGCCGTCGAGCATCTCGGACAGGTAATTCTTCAGTCCGTCATCGCCCTCAAAGTTGGGCGTGCGCGCCTTGGCATACGTGTCCTCGACCACCTTGGTCGCCAGCGGGCGCAACTTATACGTCGCATCGCGCGTGATGTAGTACACGTATTCCATGCTGTCGAATGTCGCCTGATCGGTCGTATCCGAAATCACGTTGAACATCGAACCGTCGTTCATGTGATGACCGTAAATCGTGGTCTGCTGATCCACCATGCCCGGCGCGGTGTCATCGCTATCCAAGAAGATGGCTCCCGAGGCATTTGCGGTGCCGTCGAACAGCGTGTTGAGGTACTTGGAGTTGTTGTTGGTCTGCACCACGGGGTAGTTGATGTTGGTGCCGGGCGCGTAAATCCAACCCACAACCTCGGGATTTGTCTGAGCAAGCGCGTTGAAGTCGATAATCGGCACGCCGCTGGCGTCCTTGTCGCTCACATATTGTTTTTCGATCTTTTGATACGACTCGCTCGCCTGCTTGTAGCCAATCTGCGCGTTGATAAAGATGGCGGCAGCAGCAACGATGAGGCCGATGCCAATGATGATGAGCAGAATGGGAATGACGGAGCGGCGCTTTTTGCGCGGCGGCTCGGTATAGCTCGATGGCGCGGTATGCGCCGAAGAGCGAGGTGACTTCTTGGCCGTACTGTATGACGAAGGGCGATATGCAGCAGGAGTATCCTGACGGCGATGGGACGTTGGCGTTACGGGACGCGGCGCGCGCGGCTGCTGAGGAGAGGATGCCCGACCCTGCTGTGCCGCACGGGCAGCACCCGGCTTCGACGGATCGGGAATCTGAGAAGCCTTGAATCGTTTTCCCTGATAGTCGGACATGGCTCTCCTTATGCTGCAAATGGACTGGCAGAGCGCTTAGGCGTCAGCCATCTCCTGCTTCATCTTCTCGATAACCTTGCGGTACTCGGGGTCGCAGGCGCCCAGAATCTGCGTGGCGTAAATGGCAGCGTTCTTGGCACCGTTGATAGCCACACAGGCCACGGGCACGCCCGAAGGCATCTGCACCATCGACAGCAGAGAATCCATGCCGCCCAGGTCACTCGTCTTCATGGGCACGCCAATAACCGGCAGCGGCGTAAACGCAGCCACGACACCGCCCAGGTGAGCAGCCTTGCCGGCAGCAGCGATAATCACCTTGATGCCGCGGTCGGCAGCAGTCGAGGCCCACTCATGGACCTTCGCCGGCGTGCGGTGCGCGCTTGCAATCACAAGCTCATAGGGCACGCCCAGTACCTCGAGCTCGGCGGTGCAACCTTCCATAACGCCCAGATCGGACTTGGAGCCCATGATGATCCCGACAACCGGCTTCTGATCTGCCATAAACAAAGACCTCCTGTTGAGAGCGGTGACGCGGCGAATCCGCGACCCTTAACTGCAAATAATTCAAGTATAGCCGCCGATGCTGATGTGTTCGGCGGGAGACGGAACGCTTTGCGAGATTAAGGCCGAAGGGTCGGAGCTTTCCGCCTACATTCAAAAAGCGTGCCCACCGTCCTTGGGTGGGACGGCGGGCACGCTTGCTTAGCTGTTGCTGGGGCTACTTAGCCTTGCTGCGACGATGGAAGAAAGCGCCGATCGCGGCGATGATGGCGCCAAGACCACCGACGGTCGCGACGGTCGCCGCCGTCTGGTCTCCGGTATTGGGAATCGCCGAACCGTTCTTCTTGCTGCCCTGGGCCTTGTCGCCTGCGGGCTTGCCCGCCTGGTTGCCGCCGTTCGAGCCATTGCCGGAACCCTGGTTGCCCGAGCCGCCCTGATTGCCGGAATCGGCATCCTTGAGGCTCTCAATAGCCAGCTTGAGCTGGTCATAGGCCGCCTGGAGCTGGGTGTCGGAAGCATTCTCAGCACCCAAGACGTCCTCGGCGTAGGTAATGGCATCCGTCAGGGCCTTGACAGACTCGGCCGTCTTGCCCCTAGTGTCAGTCTCCTTCGCCTGCTTGACCAGGGCCTTGAGCTGCTTCTTAGTCGGTTTCTCGACCGGGGCCACCGGGGTCTTCTCGAGCGCGCCGCGGGCGCTCTCGAGCGCCCTGAGCGCCTGGTCGACCTCGTCCTGCGTGGCTTTCTCGTCGCTCAAGATGGCGCGGGCGCTCGCCAGGGCGTTCTCGAGCGCCGTCCAGGAGGCCTCGGTGTAGTCACCGGCCTTGAGGTCGCCGGCAGCAACCTCGGCATCAACCTTTTCGATCGCGGTAGCGAGATCATCCTTCGCCACCGGATCGGGGACGGCCGTACCGTAGAACTTGAGCTCCGCCATGCTGCAGTAGGCATCAACGTTGCCACCGCCGGCGTGAATCACCTTGACGGTCACGTAGCGACCGCGCGCGGCGCCAAAGCTCATCTGTTTCCAGTCGCCACGGTCGGTGAGCACGCGGCCGTCATTGTCGAAGGCGAACGTACCCATCGACGCGGCGGTGCCCATCTCATAACCGTCGGCAGTGTCGGAGACCAGTATCTCGGCCTCGAAGATATCGCCGTTAGTGCCGCCGTCCTGGCGCGGCAGGAATGTAACGTCGGTGAGATCGTAGTCGCGGCCCAGGTCGACACTCAGATACTGGGGCATACCGGTCCCATGGGCCCAGTCGCTGTGCCAAAGCGTCCGCTCGTCGCCGTCGAGAGCGTTGACGGCGTTGCTGCCCTCGTAGTCGGCCTCACTCGAGAAGCCGGCCACCTTGACGTTCTTGCGGTTCTCGGGCGTGTTGATAAGAATCTTCTCATCGACAGGGCGCATCTTGAGGCCGTCGATTGCCTTCTCGATCTTGGCTGTGGCGTCTGCGACATCCTTCTTGCTATAGCTGCCTTGGCCGCCGTCGAGGAGCTTCTGAGCCGCCTCGACCGCAGCGGTGAGAGCTGCATAGGAATCCTTAGTGTAGACGGATTCGCTGTAGCCCGCGGCCTCGGAAAGCGCTGCCACGAGCGCAGAGGTATCGACACCAGCCTTGACTTCGACCTCATAGGATGCGGTCTTGGAGGGGTCGAGTACCGACGCCACCGTGATCTTTGCCTTGCCGGCCTTGTTGGCACGCAGGTAGTAGCTCACGCTATCGCCAGCCTGAACAGCGGAGACGCTTACCACAGAGGGGTCGGAGCTCTCGACCGTCACATAGGGGTAGCCGGCGCTCTCAGGCGTGGCCTTGGCGTCGACGAGCGTAACGTCGCCTTCAAAGAACTCGGTCTGGTTCTTGCCTAGCTCGACACCCTCGATGGCCTCGACACCCTGCGTGTAGTTGAAGTTGACCTCACGCAGTGTGAGCATCTGGTCACCCGATGCCTCAAGCGGCGTGACCTCGACCTTGGTCGCCTTCTTGCCCTTGTTCTCGGCAGAGAGGCCAAAAGCGTAGCGAGCCCGGAAGGAATCGTACTCCCCGCCCGCGAACTCTTGGGTCGAGCCATCCTCGAACGTCACGACAGCCTTGATCTTCTGCACGGTTCCGTTGCCACCGTTGCGGTTAACGACCTCGACACTATCGAGTTTCGAAGGCGTCTTAAATGCGAATGTCATCGTGGTGGGAAGCTTCACGTAACTCGGAAGCTTACCCTCGCTGTCCCAGTTGCCGCTCCAGTTCCATAGGAACTCAAAGCCGTTGTCGCCCTCGTTATTATCGAACAGCGCGTTATAGCTCTTCTGCTGGATAAGTTTCTCGACGTTGGTCCCGTCGTCGGTCGTGAGCTCATCGTTGGTCATCGTGATGTTGAAGGCATCCTGACCGTACTCGGCGACCGTTGGCTGAGGAACATCCGGCATCGTCACCGTGCCGTCGCTCGCAAACTCAAGTGCGTCGCATGCCGGACCGATGAGCCAAGATGTCGAGGGCAGTTCGACCTTGCCGGCGGTCTTGGCCTTGAGCTTGAAACTCGCCACCGCGCCGGTACCGTTGTAGAGCTTGCCATCGCCGCGGTTGGCAAAGGCGAGATTGATAGTCTGCGTTCTGTCCGCGAACTGGACCTTCTCGCGAGACAGGTTCTCCATGCCGGCAGTCGAGCCGTCCTGCGCGATGCTCTCGGACACAAACTCGAACTGGTCGCTCTTGAAGTTGACGAGAGCGCCCAGGGCGTTGACGTTCTTGGCGTCGGCCGCATAGACATCAACGGTGATCTCATCACCGGCCTCGACCTCGGTCTTGCTCGGAATCACCGCGAGCGAACCTGCGACCTTGCCCTTTTGTTTAGTGCCGCCGTCAAGACCCGCCATGGTGAACGAGTAATCGTAGACGTCGTAAACGCCGTTATCGTTGAGGTCGGCGAAGTGGTCGCGGATCTGCGAACCGAACGTCGGGGTATCGGGCTCGCGGTTCTCGAGGCCCAGATAGTTCTTCATGTTGGAGTAGTCTCCGTCGGAGATCGTGGCCTTGTTGAGGTTGGAGCCCACGGCGAAGCCATCCGTGCCGTCGGTCTTGTAGATGGCAATCTCGGACGCGGAGAAGAAATTGCCGACCGAGGCGAGCGGTGTCATGCGCACGTAACGGGCGGCCACGGTGCCGTCAAACGCTACCGTCTTACAATCAGCGGAACGTGCCCAATCGACCTCCTGGCTCGTCCAGTGGACGCCATCGAGACTCGTCTCAACACGCATCTTGGTCACAGTGCCGTTGCCGGCGTCATCGCGCGGATAGTACTCGAGCTTATCGAGCTTGTAAGCGCGTCCATAGTCAACGGTAAGCGCCTTGCCCAGATCGTTGCCACCGGAGTGGAAACCGCCGTCGCCCGACTGGAACTCATGGTCGAAGGCAAGCTCGGCCTTATGGCTGCCGTAAAGTGAGCCCTCCCAGGTGATTTCCTCGGCGTCGGGGACGTTCCGCCACGGATCGAGTGCGGAGTTCGCCTCGAGCACATCGCTCCAGGCGGAGTAACCCTCGGCGTTGCGCGAACGAATCTGGTAGGTGTGCTTGCTATTGTAGGCGAGGTCGGTGTGCGTGAACTCGGCCGCATCACCCACGGCAAACACAGTGCCGTCGACCTTAAGGTCGTAGGAGGTAGCACCATCGACCTTTCCCCAGGTGAGCTTTATGCTCGTTGGGGTCGTGACGTCCTCGGGGGCAGCAAGGTTCGTGGGTGCGGAGAGGTTCTCGTTGAGGCGATCGGCTGTGAGCGTGGCGTCGGCATTCACGAAACCGCCCAGCTCAAGCGTCTGCGCCGCTGCAGCAACATCGGTCTTCGCGAACTTGACGTAGACCTTGGGGTTCGTGGTGATCTTGGTGTTGTTAAAGCTCTCGCCCTGCTCGGCCTCGGTGCCGTCCGCATCGCTGCCGTAGTGGTTGAGGTTGGGGGTCTCGCTGTAGAAGTAGACCGCCTGGCCGGCCTCGGGGGTCGCGGCGTCAAAGGTCTCCTGCGAGTCGACCTCAACCACGTTGAGTGCGGATCCGCCGTTCTTGGCGACAACGCTCGTGGGCTTGGCGGACACATTGGCCACGAAGGTCGTGGTGCGGTTGGAGTCGTAGCCGTTGTAGCCGCCCTTCGAGGCCTCGGCGGTAAAGGTCGCGGTGCCGCCTGCGGCCTTGGAGCTGTAGACGGTGCTCACATGCTCACCGTAGGAGATATTGTCGATCGTGCCGTAGGAATCGTCCTCAGTCGTGTTGTTTTCGATGGAGGAGCCGTCGTCCTCGTACTGCGTAAAGGTGCCGTCGCCCTCGGTGGCGAAGAACTCGACGATACGCTGACTGCGGTCGGTACCCTTGGTGTTGGTGTCGCTCACTGCCTCGGGGTTGTTGTTCTCGGCGTACATCGGCACGATAGCGTTGGCCTTCACAAACAGCGGCAGCTTCCAAAGCGGAGCCTCGTAGTTGTTGAGAACCTGGCCGCCGCGATACTGCTTACCCGAGAAGTAATCGATCCAGATGGTGGGATTCTCGTCGGTGCCGTAGTTGGGGAGGTAAATCCCATTGCGAATGTCGTTGCCGTTCTCGTCTGCCTGGGTATCCTGATACACCGGTGCCACTAGGAAGTTCTCACCGAACATATACTGGTACTGCGTCGAAGTGCTTGCGGCGTACTCGGAGTTGTCGGAAAGCAGCATGGCGCGGATCATGGGCAGGCCGGCATCGCCGTTACCCGTGTCGATGTTGGCCGCCGAGGCCGCGCTCGTGTAGATATAGGGCATGAGCTGCGCCTTGAGCTTGAGGTAGAAGCGCGAGATGCCTGTGTAGGGATCGCCGTGCGTCATGGGCGATTTACGGTAGGTGCCCCAACCGTCCATGTCAAGCATAGAGGGCGTGAACGTCTTCCACTGGTAGTCACGCGCAGAGATGATGGGGTCGCCGCCAAAGATGCCATCCATGTCGGAGCCGATGTTGGGGTTGCCCGAAAGACTCTGACCGATATACGTGGGGATATGGAAGCGAATGTACTCCCAGTTACCGCCATACTGGTCGCCGGTCCAAATGCCACCAAAGCGCTGCGTGCCGGCCCAACCATCGAGCGTGATGATGTTGGGGCGCTTGTTAGCGCCGGTCGTCACCGTGTCATAAGCTGTCTTGATGCCATTAAGACCAAAGGAGTAGCCAGATCCAACCCAGGCAACGTCGGTCTTAAGGGTAGAGATGCCTCCCGTCTTGACCTCGGCGTCGAAGTCGCGAAGCAGGTGCCACGGGGTCTCGGAGTTGCTGTCGGGCTCAAGGTTGGACTGGGTCCACAAGCCCGTGCTCACACCCTTGGAGTTGGCATACTCGGTGAACTTCTTAAGGTTGTCGACATTGGCACGCACAGCGTTAAGACGGTCGGCCGAGCTCGTTCCGTCGGAGTTGACGCCGCCGGTCTTGTAGTAACCGTTCTGGCCATAGCCGGCGCCGTAGCCGTCGTTCGGCAGGAACCAACCGAGCGGCATGTCGTTGTCCTCGTAGTCATCGATAACCTGCCGAGCAGAGAACTGGCGGTCGAAATCGGTCGCTTTCATGTTCTCGGTATCAACCGAAGGGCCCTCACCGTTGAGCGTCTCGGCCGCAAGTGTGCCGTCGAGCTTGTAGCCCGTCGACATGCCAGACTCGTACTTAACGTCGCCCTTCTCGCTCGAGGACTTGCTGCCCTTGGTCTCCCACTTCTTTTGACCCGAGGTCGTTGACCAGCCATCACGGTTATAGGCATTAAGATGACCAAGGTAGAACCCGTACTCGGGCAGCAGTACCGGGTTACCGGTCACCTTGTAGTAGTCCTGCAGCATCTCGGTTGCCACGTTCGAAGCGCCCTCGTTGGTCGCCACGAAGTAGTAGGCATCAAACTCATTCTCGCTGTGCAAAGTCGTGACCGTCGATGAGTCCGTGGAACCGAAGTCGTAGGAACCCTCTGCAAACGTGTTTCGGAGTACGCCGTAGCCGTCACTCGTCCAATAAAACGGGTTGGGCGAGGCAACGCCGCCATCAGTCCAGTTGTTCGTGTTGGAGATGGCGATGGTCTGGTTGGTGTGCAGGAAGCGTCCGTTCTGGGTGCCGCCGCCAAAGAAGTTCTCGGACTTCTCCTTGGCGAGCGTCTGGACGGTACCCTTCTTATCAAGGTCGAGGGACGCGGACTCGGAAACCACGACACGGTCGCCTGACTTGATACTCATCTTGCCAGTCGCCTTGTCCAGGATCACGGTCGCCTTTCCGCCGGTGATCTCGATAGTGTCGCCCTTGTCGGCAACCGTCGCGCTCGGCTTGCTGTAGGTGTCCGAGGTATCGGGCTGAGCCTGGATTTTAGCCGTGTGGGACTTACTGCGCGGTGTGGCGTAATCGGAAAACTCACCCTTGGGGTCGACGTTATAACGGAAAATACCGTCCTCGAGGAACGTAATACGGCCCTTGATGCCGTCAGCGAAATCGATGTCGACGACATTCGAGGCAGACTGGGACACGGTCGCTGAGTCGACGCCCTTGAGTGGCGTGGCAATCGCCTGCTGGGGATTGGCAAACACGAGCGTCGCTGCAGTGGCAACGAGGACCGCGCTTCCCTTCACCCACCGTTTCGTAAAAATGGAATTCCTGCGCACCTGGGCTCCTTTCTTCCGACATGCCGAGGACGCCCCCCCCCCGGCAGCATGGGAAAACGTATCAAACGGGGATGTTCGGTACATTCCGCACAATGGGGCCACCCGTTACCAAGGGGCCAACTGGTAGTAACCAGATAGCCACCTACTAGGTCATATCAATATATGGGAGCACTTGCGCAACCAAGTTCGGAAGTCCACCAACGGCAGTAAAATGAGCGTCAACGGCAAGGTAGGCTTAATAAGCCATACCAATTGGTTCTTCAGTCAAATACCAATCTAGCAAAAATGTACTGTTTATCTGGTATTACACAGACCATACCTTTCCCTCGGGAACTGGGCTTCGCGAAGTTTCCCGAGGGAAAGGCTCAGCCGCCACCCTGCGACCTACCGGGGGTTGCCATGGCGTACGTTGGCTGATTTGGTTTGGAATGAGAGGTTGACGGAGGGTGGTGGACAGTTAGTTCAGATTTGTATTTTTTGGCCGGGTCCTTACGTGCAAACGTATCGTTTTGAAGCCGTTTTAGACCCAATAATGGGCCTTTCTCGCGCTTGGTCGAGCAACCTCATCGCATCAGAGCGTCAGAAACAGCTCATTTGAGCTCAAATCGGCCTTTATCCACCCTCCCAAAAATACAAATCTGAACTAACTGTCCAGCAGCGCTCTCGACCAACGGCAAAAAGGTCCTTCGGTGAATGCAATTCACCGAAGGACCCCATACAAAACGCGGGCTCTGCCCACACTCTCTTTTTTATTTAGCCCTAGTCATCGCGCAAAGCCCCTTCGGCAGCACATGGTGCAGCCAAGTCACCGTAGGCCGGGGCGGGAGGGGCGGAGTTTCCTCCTGAGCGACTCTGCTTGCAGCCGGAGCGAAAGGGGGAAATCTCCGCCCCTCCAGCCCCGGCCGGACAGCTCAGCCTACACCGTGTGCTGCGGCAGGTCCTGCAGGGCGATGACGTCCATGCCCATGTCATTGGCGCTGCCATGACCCTGCTGGTCCTCGCGCACGGCCTCGATGGCACTCACGTACGTGTTGGCGGCAGACATCGCCGTCACGCAGGTCACACCGCGACGCACGGCCTCGGTACGTAGCAGGTAGCCATCGCCACGCGAGCCCGGACCGTACGGCGTATTGATGATCACCGCGATCTTGCCATCGGCGATCAGGTCACCGATGTTGGGACGCTCGCCGTCGTGCGGACCGCTAATCTTCTCCACGACTTCGCACGTCACGTTGCCTCCGCGCAGCACGCGCGCCGTACCCTCGGTAGAGCAAATGTCAAAGCCCAGGTAGCGCAGGATGCGGGCGACCGAAAGGATATGGCGCTTGTCGCGGTCGCACACACTGATGAACACCTTGCCGCTGCTCGGGTCGGGCAGCTTGTAGTCGATCGCCAGCTGCGTCTTGGCGTATGCCTCGGGATAGCTCTTGGCGATACCCATGACCTCGCCCGTCGACTTCATCTCGGGTCCCAGGATAACGTCGGCTCCCGGGAAACGGCCCCAGGGCATAACGGCTTCCTTCATGCAGAACCAGTCCAGCTGACGCTCGTCGCTCGGCAGGCCCAGGCTCGCGATGGAATCGCCCGCCATGATACGCGCCGCGCACTTGGCCAGCGGCACGCCGGTGGCCTTGGAGATAAACGGCACGGTACGGCTGGCACGCGGGTTGGCCTCGATCACGTAGACGGTCTCGCCCTTAATGGCGTACTGCACGTTGACCAGGCCGCGGACTCCCAGCGCCATCGCGATGCGGCGCGTAGTCTCGCGGAGCTTCGCCTGCAGGCTCTCGCTAAAGCTAAACGGCGGAATGCACGTCGCGGAGTCGCCGGAGTGAATACCGGCCTCCTCGATATGCTCCAGGATACCGCCGATGTAGACCTCCTCGCCGTCGCACAGGGCGTCGACATCGGACTCGATCGCACCCTCCAAGAAGCGATCCAGATACACCGGGTAGTCGGGGCTAATGCGTGCAGCCTCGGTCATGTAATCGCGCAGATGCTCGGCATCGTAGGCGATCATCATGCCGCGGCCGCCCAGCACATAGCTCGGACGTACCAGCAGCGGGTAGCCAATGTGTGCGGCAACGGCCTCGGCCTCCTCAAACGAGGTGGCCTGGCCCGCCGGCGGGTACATGATGCCTAACTTGTCGAGCAGAGCGGCGAAGCGCTCGCGGTCCTCGGCAAAGTCGATGGCATCGGGCTTGGTGCCCATGATGTTCACGCCGCTCTCCTCGAGCATGCGCGCCAGCTTAAGCGGAGTCTGGCCGCCGAGCGTCACCACGACGCCGTCGGGGCGCTCAACATCGATAACGTCCATGACGTCCTCGTAGGTGAGCGGCTCAAAGTACAGGCGGTCGGACGTGTCATAGTCGGTCGAGACGGTCTCGGGATTGCAGTTGACCATGATGGTCTCAAAGCCGCGGGCCGCCAGCGCGTAGCTCGCGTGCACGCAACAGTAATCGAACTCGATACCCTGGCCAATGCGGTTGGGACCGGCGCCCAGGATCATCGCCTTGGGCTTGTCCGCCGGCGTGGTCTCGTCGGGAGCCACGCACTTCTTGGCGAGCGGGCTTGTGCGGTAGATGTTCTCGTACGTCTTGTAGTGGTACTCCGTGGCGCTCGAGAACTCCGCAGCGCAGGTATCGACCGTCTTCATGCTGGGAACCACGCCCAGGCCCTTGCGGTAGGCGCGCACAAAGCGCTCGTCCGAGCCGGTCAGCGCGGCGATCTCGGCGTCGCTCGTGCCATACTGCTTGAGCAGGCGCATCGCGTCGGCGTCGATATCCTCCACACGCAGGCCGCGGATGCTCTCCTGGACCTGCACCATATCGTTGATGCGATTGAGATACCACGGATCGATACCGCAAATGACGTGGATGCGCGCAACATCCCAGCCGCGGCGCAGGGCCTCGACCACAAAGAAGATGCGGTGCTCGGTCGGGGTACCCACGGCCTGAGCAAGCTCGTCGTCGCTCAGCTTATCGGCACCTTCCTTGCCGCCGGCGCAAATGCCCTGGTGGCCGTCCTCCAGCGAGCGCATAGCCTTGCCAAAGGCCTCCTCAAAGGTGCGGCCGATCGCCATGATCTCGCCCACGGCCTTCATGCGCGTGGTGAGCGTGGGGTCGGTACCCTTGAACTTCTCGAAGGCAAAGCGCGGCACCTTGACCACACAGTAGTCGATCGTGGGCTCAAAGCAGGCGGGCGTAGCCTTGGTGATGTCGTTGACGATCTCGTCGAGCGTATAGCCCACGGCCAGACGCGCGGCGGCCTTGGCAATGGGGAAACCCGTGGCCTTGGAGGCCAGCGCGGACGAGCGGCTCACGCGCGGGTTCATCTCGATGACGATCAGGCGGCCGGTGTTGGGGTTCACGGCAAACTGCACGTTGGAGCCACCGGTCTCGACGCCAATCTTCTCCAGAATGGCGAGCGACGCGACACGCATGCGCTGATACTCCAGGTCGGAGAGGGTCTGCGCCGGCGCCACGGTGATGGAGTCGCCGGTGTGCACGCCCATGGGGTCGAGATTCTCGATGGAGCACACGATGATGCCGTTGCCGGCGTGGTCACGCATGACCTCCATCTCATACTCTTTCCAGCCCTCGATGGACTCCTCGACCAGCACCTCGTGGGCAGGCGAGAGCTCCAGGCCCTGGCTCACGATGGAGACAAGCTCCTCGTGGGTGTGAGCGATGCCGCCGCCGGCGCCGCCGAGGGTAAAGCTCGGGCGCAGTACGCAGGGATAGCCCACGCGCTCGGCGATAGTCTCGGCGTCGGCCACGCTGTAGGCATAGCCCGAGCGCGCGACCTCCAGGCCAATCTCGGCCATGGCCTCGTTAAAGAGCTTGCGGTCCTCGCCGCGCTCGATAGCGGCCAGGTCGCAGCCGATCATCTCGACGCCGTACTTGTCGAGCGTACCGTCCTTTGCCAGCTCGACGGCGGCGTTCAGACCGGTCTGGCCGCCCAGCGTGGGCAGCAGCGCGTCCGGGTGCTCTTTCTTGATCACGCGCTCGATAAACTCGGCGGTGATGGGCTCAACATAGGTGCGGTCGGCCAGACCCGGGTCGGTCATAATGGTCGCCGGGTTGGAGTTGACCAGGATGACCTCAAAGCCATCCTCCTTGAGCACCTTGCAGGCCTGGGCGCCGGAATAGTCAAATTCGCAGGCCTGGCCAATGACGATGGGGCCCGAACCGATGACGAGGATACGCTTGATGTCAGTACGTTTCGGCATGTTAGTTCTCCTCGGTCGCAGCGTTCTCGGACTCGGCGAAATTCCAGCCGGCGAGGCGATCCTTCGCGGTGTCGATGTCCAGGTAGTTCTCCTCGCCGTCCATGAGTCGCGTAAAGGCGGTAAAGAGATAGTGGGCATCGGTGGGGCCAGGCGAAGCCTCGGGGTGGTACTGGACCGAGAAACACGGGGCGTCGAGCAGCTGGATGCCCTCGGCGGTGCCGTCGTTGAGGTTCACATGTGTCAGGCGAATGCGACCAAAGCGCTCGTTCATCACGACCGGCGCGATGCCGCGACGCACCCAGGCGCGCAGGTCACCGTCGGCCGCATGCTCGGTTTCGCCGCCGGAAAGCTCCGGAATCAGTTTGCCCAGACTGGGGAACAGCAGGCCAAAGCCGTGGTTTTGCGCGGTGATCTCCACGCGACGGCTCACCAGATTCATAACCGGCTGGTTACCGCCACGGTGACCGAATTTAAGCTTTTCCATTTGGGCGCCGCAGGCCAGGCTGATCATCTGGTGACCGAGGCAAATGCCAAAGACCGGCACCTTGCCGATCAGCTGCTGTACCTGCTCATAGGTCTCCACCACGGCATCGGGGTCGCCGGGGCCGTTGGACAAAAAGACGCCATCGGGATTCATGTCGAGTACCTGCTGGGCGGGCGTATCCCACGGCACGACGGTGAGATCGCAGCCGGCACGGACCAGGCCCTCCAGAATACCGCGCTTCACACCGCAGTCGTAGGCGACCACTTTGTGACGGGCAGGAGCGGCAGCCGCAAGCGCAAAGTCATGCGTGGCAGGCAGGTCGGCGGCCACAAACTCGTGAGGCGCGGGGCAACTTACGGTCTTGACCAGGTTCTCGCCTACCAGCGTGGGCGCAGCGGACAAGCGCTCGGCAAGCTCGTCGACGTCGAAGATCTCGGTCGAGATAATGCCCATCTTGGAACCATTGTCGCGCAGATGGCGCACCAGAGCGCGGGTGTCGACGCCCTCGATAGCGACGATGCCGTGAGCGCGCAGGTACTCCGGCACGCTGACGGCCGAGCGCCAGTTAGAAGGCGTGGCGCACATGTCGCGAACGATCATGCCACGCATGGCCGGAGCGCTCGCAGGGCGCACGGCGCCGCCGGGGAAGGCCGACTGGACATCGGTCTCGTCGATACCGTAGTTGCCGATCTGCGGATAGGTCATGGTTACGATTTGGCCGGCATAGCTCGGGTCGGTCATGACCTCAAAGTAGCCCTCAAGCGAGGTGTTGAAGCAGACCTCGCCGGTTGCGGTACCCTCGGCACCACATGCACGGCCATAAAAAATGGTCCCATCCTCAAGATACAGGATGCAGGGACCGCAGGTGCGCTTGCTGGTTTTTGCCAGCATACGCTGGCACAACTCGCTGGGCGCGATGGTGCGGGCGGCAGCGCCCGCGGGATGGTTGTTCGCCATAATTCTCCTTCCCGGTCTCACAGGACCGGCTTAAAGGTGTGTAGTTAGGCCTCGCGGTATTGTAACCGCAAGCATGCCTCATGGCGTTAATTTCATCGAAATGTTTACGAAATGATAATTATGACTTTCTATGCATAATAATTTTTCTGGGACGAGGATTAAAAAAATCATCCCGCGGGGCTTGTGGCTCACGCGGGATGATGGCGTCTTACTTTTTCTTGTCCTGTTCCAGCAGATCGGACGGCGTTCGGTCGGGCTTGCCGCCGCGGAAAATCTCGCGACCATGCAGACGATGTTCCAGGTCACGTTCGGCCTTTTCCTCGTCAATCTTGGTCTGGCTCACCACCGGGTCCTCGATCAGCGACGAAACCGAGTTCACCTGTTTTTGAATGCGCTCGGCAATGGTGTCGTCCATGCTTACGATACGCATCTTCCAGTCGATACTCGTGGCGTTGGATGAGCTCTTGGTCCACACGAACGTCAAAATGGCGCTCTGATGACCCCGCGCGGGAAACATGCCAAAAAAGGAATCGTGCTGAATGTTGCTACCCTCGTCGATATAGGCGTGAACGTTATACACCACGCGGTCAATTTTGTCGTTGAGCAGGGCGTTGGTCGCAAGCGCCGCGGCCTGGATCTGCCCGTTGGACAGCAGCTCGAGCTCATTGGCAGACGACGTGTCCAACACCGTCACCTCAACCGTGCCCGTGCGCTCATCGGCCTCGTCGACAGAAAAATCGAGCGGGAACTGCGTAAAGCCGTTGCCCCATTCGAGTCCACCCTTGAGCGCGGTCGAGACGGTATCCACCGAAACGCTCTCGGACAGGTTGGCGGTATTCAGACGGCGCATCACGCCGTAGCCGATCTGCATGCCCACGATCAGCACCAGAATACCGATGACCACGGCCATCGCGGTCTTCGTAATGGTATGGCTCACCTGCGAGCCCGAAGGATCGTCCTCGGACAGCGGGTCGATATGTTTTGCCTGGCTCGCGCGGTCCTCGCTGCGCAGCTGCGCTAGCGCCGCTTTGTCACCGCGCTTGGCCGCAGCCTCCTTCTCACGCATGCGCTCGGTTCGCTTTTTGGCGAGCGTAGGATCCAAGACGCCGGATGCATCGATTTCGGAGAATAACTCCGTCACTTCTTCCGGAGTCAAAGGGTTCTTGTCAGCCATAAACTTCCTGTCATATCAATCAGTCGAGCTCGTGCGCACGCGCACCTTCGAACTGCATTCGATAGTAACGGGCATAAGTGCCGCCACGGGCGAGAAGCTCCTCGTGCGTGCCACGCTCCACAACGCGACCATGCTCAACGGTCGCAATCTCATCGGCGTGCTTAATGGTCGAGAGACGGTGGGCGATGATGATTGTGGTACGGCCGCGTGCCAGCTCTTCGAGCGACTCCTGGACCGCCTCCTCGCTCTCGTTATCCAAAGCACTCGTCGCCTCGTCCAAGATCAAGATTTTGGGATTCTTGAGAAACACACGCGCGATGGCAACGCGCTGTTTCTGTCCGCCCGAAAGACGGCTGCCGCGCTCGCCCACGACCGTGTCATAGCCCTGTGGAAGCGACTCGATAAAGGCATCGATGTTGGCGCGACGGGCGGCCTCGGCGATCTCTCCTGCCGTAGCGCCCGGCTTGCCGTAGGCGATGTTCTCGCCAATCGTGCCGTCAAACAGATAGACATCCTGCTGCACCAGGCCGATGGCGCGACGCAGGCTCTGCTGCGTCACATCGCGCACGTCCTGGCCGTCGATGCTAATGGATCCGGCGGCCACGTCATAAAAGCGCGGCAGCAGCGAACAGGTCGTGGACTTGCCACCGCCCGAAGGGCCAACCAAAGCGATGGTCTGCCCGGGCTTGATGGACAGGTCCATATGGTCGATAACGGGACGCTCGTCGGCATCGCCCTCGCCCAGCTCAACATCCTCGTAGTTAAAGCACACGTCGTGATACTCCACGGCGCCGGCAGTCACCTGCAGATCCGTAGCGCCCGGCTTGTCCTGGATATCCGGCGCGGTCGAGAGCACCTCGTCCATACGCTTAAAGCCGGCGATAGCCTTCTGATACGTTTCGGCCGAATTGACGAGTGTCTCGAGCGGCGTGCAGAACAGCGAAATATAGAGTGCAAAGGTCGCCATATCGACCGCCTGCAGCTGCCCCTGGGCGACCAGCCAGCCGCCCAGCAGCACCACGATCACATAGAGCACACCCGAAAGCAGGCCATACGTCGCGGTATAGACGCCCATGGCGTGATACATGTTCTCCTTGGACGAAAGATAGCGATTGTTTGAGGCGCGGAACTTGAAGTGTTCGGTCTCCTCATTGGCAAAGCTCTTGACCACGCGCATGCCCGCCAGCGAATCCTGCAGCTGCGCATTGATGCCGCTGATCTTTTTGCGGTTGTCGCTAAAGACCTCGCGCATGCGCATGTTCTGCCAAAACATGATGGCCGAAAACGCCGCCGTCACCACGGCCATGGCGAGCGCCAGCACCGGGGCGATGGTAAAGAGGATCACAAACGAGCCGATAATCTCGATGCCGCAGATGATGATCCACTCGGGCACGTGATGCGCCGCCTCGCAGATATCGAACAGGTCGTTGACCACGCGGCTCATCATGTCGCCCGAGCTGTTGCGGTCGAAGTACGCAAAGCTGAAGCGCTCATACTGGTCGAACAGGTCCTCGCGCATCTTGGACTCCATGCGCGCGCCCATCACGTGACCCCAATAGCTCACAAAGTAGCGGCAGGCGCAGCGGACGGCATACATCAACACCAAGCCCACCGCGATCATGCCGAGCGCCTGCATAATGGCAGCCTGACCCTGAGTAAATAGCCCACCGGTCAAATTGCGCAGGATAATGGGGAACGCCAGGTCAATGGCGGCAAGCACCAGAGCGCAAACAGTATCAGCAACAAAAAGCCCCATCTGGGGCTCGTAGTAAGAAAGAAACCTCTTAAACATAGTCACCTTACGCGGTTTTACCAAACCGCGTTTCGTCTCGACGCTGCAAGTGCTCCATTTGGACAATCTGGCCTTCAATCGTCGGTCGCGTATATCCATACGCTTCCCTCCTCTTTTAGGCCACCTTGTCTCAATTGGAGCACTTTCGCTGACTTACACAGACCTGCGGGATCATCCCCGCTCGTTAAAGATCGGCCCCACCCAAGCGGTGCGCGATGCTGTCGCAGGCAAGCGCGCCTACGACGGTCTTGGCGTCTTCGATCTTGCCGTCGAGCACGGCGTCGATCAGCTCGTGCAGCGGCACCAGGTCCACGTTGACAAACTCGTCATCATCGGGGTTGGGCGCATCAAACTCGAGCTTGGTAGCCAAGTAGATGCGGATGATCTCATCGCAAAAACCGCAGGACGTGACAATCGACGTCAAAAAGCGAATACGACCAGCCCTAAAGCCCGTCTCCTCATGCAGTTCGCGCTTGGCGCAATCGAGCGGATCCTCGCCTGGATCGAGCTTGCCGGCGGGAATCTCGACCGTCACGCGGTCGATGGCGGTGCGGTACTGACGCACCAGTACGATCTTGCCGCTCTCGGTCAGCGCCACGACGGCCGCCGCACCCGGATGGCGAACGATATCGCGGGCGCTGCGGCGACCGTTGGGCAGCTCAACCTCAAGACGGTGGACGTCGAGGATCTTGCCCTTCCAGGCGCACTCCTCCGAAAGAATCTTCTCGTGCAGCTCGGCATCGTGCGGGTCGTCGTCGCCCAGCACCAGCGCCGGCTCGTCAGCGACCTCGCCACCAGGCTCGCCCTCGGCGTGCCCATACATGCGGCTGTCCTCTTCGACGATCTGCGCGTCCACGAGCTCTTCGTTCTTCTCGTCCATCCGTCTCATTCCTCTCGGATTTTAGGCATCCCAGGCGTCGCGGCCGCGCAGTGCGCGCAGGCCGATGTCGTGACGCAGGGTCTTGCCCTCAAAATCAATCTTCTCGCAAGCCTCGTAGGCAAGGTTGCGAGCGTTCTCAAACGTGTCGCCCAGAGCGGTCACGGCAAGCACGCGGCCACCATTGGTCACGAGCTGGCCGTCCACCACGGCAGTACCCGCGTGGTAAACGGTCACGTTCTCCATGGCCTCGGCATCCTCAATGCCAGTGATGACCTTGCCCTTCTCGTAGCTGCCGGGATAGCCCGCGCTCGTCAGGACAACGGCCACGGCCCACTCGTCACGCCAGTCGAGCTCAATCTGATCGAGCTCGCAGTTGGCGCAGGCGAGCATGACCTCGACCAGGTCGTTCTTAAGGCGCGGCAGCACAACCTGAGTCTCGGGATCACCAAAGCGGGCGTTGAACTCCAGCACCTTGGGGCCGGCGGGGGTGAGCATAAAGCCGCCATACAGGCAGCCGCGGTAGTCGATGCCCTCGGCAGCAAGCTCGGCCACGGTCTGCTCCATGACCGCCACCATCGTGGCGTGCTCTTCATCGGTCACGATGGGCACCGGGCTGTAGACGCCCATGCCACCGGTGTTGGGGCCCTTGTCGCCCTCGAGCGCGCGCTTGTGGTCCTGCGAAGTGGCCATGGGGCGCACGGTCTTGCCGTCGGTAAAGGCCAGCAGCGAGCACTCGGGACCGGTCAGCATCTCCTCGATGACCACGGTGCTGCCGGCATCGCCAAAGGTGCCGCCAAAGCACTCGCGCACGGCCTCCTCGGCCTGCTCAAGTTCGGTCGCCACGATAACGCCCTTGCCCGCGGCAAGGCCGTCGGCCTTGACGACCAGCGGGGCGCCCTGCTCGCGCACGTAGGCGAGAGCCGAAGCCTCGTCGGTAAACGAACCATAGGCTGCCGTCGGAATGCCCGCACGCTCCATGAGCTGCTTGGAGAACAGCTTGGAGCCCTCCATCTGGGCGCCCTCGGCACCCGGGCCAAAGCAGGGAATACCCGCCGCGCGCACGGCGTCGGCCACGCCCGCCACGAGCGGAGCCTCGGGGCCAATTACCACGAGTCCGCATCCGTGGCTCTGAGCAAACGCCGCCACGGCCGCGGGATCGCAGTCGTCGAGAACAACGTTCTCGCCGCAGCTCGCGGTGCCGCCGTTACCCGGCGCAATGTAGAGCTTGCCGGCGCGCGGTGATGCTGCGAGCTTTGCTGCCAAAGCATGCTCGCGGCCGCCGCTGCCCAACAACAGGATGTCGATGGTTTGAGTGTCCGCCTTCAAGGGTGCCTCCTCTATGGATGAATGGCCCGCTCCGCGCGAGCCCTTTGCAAGCAAATATACCCCTCGGCCGCCCACTTGGGCTGCAAAGGGGTATATCGCAATAACCAAATGGTCCCGATTACTTCCAGAATCGGTTGATGATCTGCTCGCGACCAGCGCCAACGCCAATGAACGTCACGCGGGTGTGTGCCAGATCCTCGATAAACGCCACATAGTCCTGAGCCTCTTGCGGCAGCTCGTCAAAGCTGCGGCAACCGGTGATATCGCACTTCCAGCCGGGGAGCTCCTCGTAGATGGGCTTGGCGTGCTCAAAGCGCACCTGATGCTCGGGCACGCTCGTGTAGCGCTCGCCATCGACGTCGTAGGCCACGCACACCTTGATGGTGTCGAAGGCCGAAAGCACGTCGAGCTTGGTCACGGCGATGTCGGTGAGGCCGTTGACGCGCGAGGCATAGTTGGCGATAGGGCCGTCAAACCAGCCACAACGACGACGGCGACCGGTGGTCACGCCGTACTCATAGCCTTCCTCGGTCAGCGTGTGGCCGGCCTCGGACTCATAGGAAAGCTCGGTAGGCATGGGGCCCGAACCGACGCGGGTGATATAGGCCTTCATGACGCCCAGCACGCGGTCGACATTCTTCATACCGACGCCGGAGCCGGTGATGGCACCGCCGGCGGTGCAGTTAGAAGACGTCACGTACGGATAGGTGCCGTGGTCGATGTCGAGCAGCGTCGCCTGGGCGCCCTCGAACAGCAGGTCCTTGCCCTCGTCGATCATGTTGTTGAGCAGCAGGCTCGTCTCGGTGATGTAGGGGCGCAGGCGCTCGGCCATGGGCAGGTACTCGTCGCAGATCTGGTCCACGGTGTAGGTGGGCAGGTGGTAGATGAGCTCGAGCTCGGGATTCACGCGGGCAAGAGCGGTCTCCAGCTTGTCGCGGAACAGCGCCTCGTCCAGCATGTCCTGCATGCGCAGGCCGATGCGGGCCATCTTGTCCTGGTAGCACGGACCGATGCCGCGCTTGGTGGTACCGATGTTCTTCTTGCCGAGCTTCTGCTCAAAAGCACCATCCAGATCGATGTGGTACGGCATGATGATGTGCGCGTTGCCACTGATCTTGAGGTTCTTGGTGGTGATGCCGTCGGCCTCGAACATGTCAATCTCTTCAAGGACAACCTTGGGGTTGACGACGCAGCCGTTACCGATCACCGACACATGGTCGGAATACATGATGCCGGAGGGCACCTGGTGCAGGCCGTACTTCTTGCCGTTGACGACGATGGTGTGGCCGGCGTTATTACCGCCCGAATAGCGCACGACGGCATCGAAGTCGCCGGCGACCAGGTCGCAAATCTTACCCTTGCCCTCATCGCCCCACTGGGCACCGACCAAAACGGTTGACGGCATGTTTACTCCTTACATTCATGGACTGTCTACGTGCCACGCCGGCACGCAGAAGCACAAAACATTCCCAGTATACCCGTGCAACGGGCGCCTGTCCTACTCCTCGGTATGCGCCCCATCAAGCTCATAGAACTTGGTGGATGCCGGCAGGAACATCAGGTCGACGTCACCGATCGGGCCCGAACGGTTCTTGGCCACGACGATACGCGTAACGCCCTCGTCGGGTCGATCGTCACGCGAGGCCTCGGCCTCATCGGCGGAGCGGTCCAAGAACATAACAATGTCAGCGTCCTGCTCGATGGAGCCCGATTCACGCAGGTCGGACAGCTGCGGGCGCTTGCCGGTACGGGATTCAACCTGACGCGACAGCTGCGACAGCGCGATCAGCGGAATCTTGAGCTCCTTGGCCATAATCTTCAGACCTCGCGACATCTCGGAGACCTCGACGGTGCGGCTCTCGGAACGACGTCCCGGCGGAGGACTCACCAGCTGCAGGTAGTCCAGGATGATGATGGCCTTCTCCTTGTTGTGGAGCATGCGGCGGCTCTTTGCGCGAATCTCAGTCACTGTGGTGCCGGGCGTATCGTCAATCAGAATGTCGAGCTTAGACAAGGTCTGCGTGGCCTCGTTGATATTGGCCCACTGCTCGGGGCTAATGCGGCCCATGCGGAAGTCACTGATCGAGATCATCGCATAGGCGCAAATCAGACGCTGGGCAATTTCCTTACCCGACATCTCCAGCGAGAAGAAGCCGACGGTATAACCGGCAGCGGCAGCGTTGAGCGCCAGATTCAGGGCGAACGACGTCTTACCCACAGCAGGGCGAGCGCCGATAATGATGAGCTGACCCTCGCGGAAACCCATGAGCATGCGGTCGAGCGACGGGAAGCCCGTGGGCACGCCCGCAGCCTGGCCACCGGCCTGGCACACTTCCTCGGCCTCGTTATAGGCCTCGACCATAAACTCGGTCAACGTCTTGTAGCTCGACTTGACCTCGCGTGCCGTGACCTTGAGCAGCTTGCTCTCGGCCAGCTCCACGACCTCTTTGGTATCGGTGGGGGCGTTATAGGCCAGCGCGTTAATCTCGTTGGTGGCGCCAATCAGCTCACGCAGCATCGAGTCGCGACGAACGATGGCGGCATGGTGCTGCCAGTTGACGAGCGACAGGGTCTGACCCATCAGCTCCAAAATGTACGCCTCGCCGCCCACGGCATCGAGCTTGTTGATGCTTCGCAGGTAATCGATCAGCGAGATGGAGTCGATGGGGATGCGACTGTTGTACATATCGACCATCGCGGTATAGATGGTCTTATGAATAGGCCGGTAGAAATCATCGGGCTGCAGCTCGACCTGGGCTTCTTCGACCACTTCGGGCGATAGCAGCATGGCGGCCAGTACGTTGGCCTCTGCATCTTGGTTTTGGGGGAGACCCAACTTGGAGCCGCGGTCCTCGACCGTCAGCCATGTCTCCCTATCGTCATATGCCATGAGCATCCTCATTCATATCGCTTGCGAGCATCCATAGTATCAGCCACAGCTTTAAATCGAGGCGCGCCTTAACAATCATCACCGAACCAAACGGATGAACGGTCCCTTATGTGCGTTGTGTTAGACGGGACCGCTTTGGATACTGGGACTTTTCCTATAATCTTTCTTGCTTAGATAGCAGGCGAAAGCGAAGGAGCTCCTATGGTCACCAAGGATGATGCGTGTTGGATAATCGGCCTTTCCGCAGGTGCGGGCATTGGCGTATACCTTGATGGCGGCTGGGGCATCGATGCGCTTGTCGGGCGTGAGACCAGGGCTCATAACGACATCGACCTGTTCGTTCAGCGCGGGGATTACCAAAGGTTCGTGGATCTAATTGCTGATGAGGGGTTTTCCGAGGTGGCTGCATCTTTCACCACCGAAGATCACACGGTGTGGCAAGACGAGGCGGGGCGCATCGTCGACCTGCATTGCTTCGATTTCGCCGAGAATGGCGATATTCTGTATCAGGGAGATCGTTTTCCCGGGGAGGTCTTTTCGGGGAGGGGGCGCATCGGCGAGGTGGAGGTGTCGTGCATCGACCCCGAAAGCCAGCTGTTGTTTCACTTGGGCTATCAGCATGACGAGCACGACGCCCACGATGTCATGCTCCTATGCCGTGAGTACGGTTTCGACGTTCCCGAAGAATATCGCTAGCTGTTGCTATTTGCATCGGGGCACGACTTCAGCGCTTGCCGCAGATGCGCTGCGCCAGACCGCCCTGGACATCACGCCACGCCGTATATGGCCCTCCGCGCACGCGAGTCCCATTTCGCCTGCTTGATCCAGTACTCGTAGAACGGATAGGGGGTCACCTTGTACTGGCGCCAGGTCTTCTCGTACGTGCCGCGGGCTGCCTGCCTCACTATGAGCTCGGCGAGCTCGTCCGCGCTCCTGCGGACCTTGAAGCACCATGTCCACTTGAACCAGGCGAGGTAGTTCTCGAGGCGTCTCGTGGAGACACCCCGGAACCTGCCGATGAAGTGCCTCATCTGGGAGTGGAGGCTGTTCACCCTGTTGATGGCGTGCTCCTCCCTCTTGCTGGCGATGTGCGCGCCGACGCCGAGGGCGGGCAGGACGCGGCGGTACACGTGCGCACGGTCCGTCGAGATTATCGCGCCGACCGCGAGCTTGTCGGCGAGCAGCTCCCTGGCTGCCGCCTCGTCGAGGCCGCCCCTCCCCGCGATCTCGTAGAAGATGTCGCCGGCGTCGTTGATGCCGGTGAGCACGCATATCTTCTCGTGCCCGTCGGTTCCCTGCGACCTTGTGCGGGGCTTCCTGGGCATGCCGGACTCCGACCTGGAGCGGTTTCCCTTGAAGCTCTCCCTGAAGAAGCACTCGTCGAGCTCGGCCCCGCCGCCGGCCTCCACGCGGAAGGCGGGCATGCGCTTGGCCATGGCCTCGAGCAGCCTGTGGCGCATGAAGAACGCCGTCTTGAGGCACACGCCGCACTTTTCCGCCGACTCGCGCAGCGGGAGCATGTCCACGTGGCACTCCGCGAACCTCATCCAGGCCGACCTGTCGAGCTTGGTGGTGGAGAAGATGCGCATGGTGGCGTCGGTGAAGGTCCTGGCGCACCCTCGGCAGAGGAACCGCTGACGGCCGCTCCCGTCTCGCCCCCTCTTCACGTAATGCGGGGAGCCGCACCAGGGGCAGGCTCTGTCGGGATCGTCTTCCGCCCCCTCGCTTGCCGCGAGTTCGAAAAGCTCCGCGTCTATCAGCGCCTTGAGCGATCTCAGGGCCCTGCTTGTATTCTCGGCAGCCGTCATCTGCGGGAGGAACTGCCTCGTCAGCTGGGTGAGCACGTCTTCCATTGCAACCTCCATCTCTCCTGATGATGGAATTGTCGCAACCGGGGCCCCGTCGCGTGTACTGCGTGCAGGACACTTATCCAAAGTGGTCTAACACAACGCTTATGTGGGACTGCATCTCAATGTATGACGTGACACCCACTCAGCGCAAAAAATAAAAGGGCGCCCCGGTCTCCCAGAGCGCCCTTCTTAGAACAAGATTGTTGCGTTGCAGCAAATGCTACTCAGCAGCAGCCTCGGTCTCGACCTCGGCGGTCTCGGCCTCGGCGACCTCAGCGGCCTCCTCGACCTCAGCCTCGGCAGCGAGCTCCTCGGCGGTAACGCCGACGAGAACGACAACCTCGGCCTTGATCTCGCGGTACAGCGAGATGGCAACGGTGTGGGCACCGGCAACCTTGATGGGCTTACCGAGCTCGACGCGCTTGCGGTCGATGTCCATACCGAGCTGAGCCTTGATGGCGTCAGCAATCATAGCGGCGGTAACAGAGCCAAAGAGGATGCCCTCGTCGCCGACCTTGACGTCAACGGTGACCTGCTTGCCCTCGAGGGCAGTCTTGGTCTCGTTGGCGGTAGCCAGACGGACGGCCTCGCGCTTGGCGATGTTGTTGCGACGCTCGTCGAGCTGCTTGAGGTTGCCCTTGGTGGCGGCAACAGCGAGCTTCTTGGGGAACAGGAAGTTCTCAGCGTAACCCTGAGCGACCTCTACGACGTCACCCTCGCCGCCCTTGCCCTTGATCTCATCGAGAAGAATAACCTTCATGATGCGTCTCCCTTCTTAGCCGCGGTCGCGGTTGCCACGAGAGGAAACCACGGGGACGGTGTACGGCAGGAGAGCCATCTCGCGGGCGCGCTTGATGGCGTTGGCGATGTCATGCTGATGCTGCGTGCAAGCGCCAGTGACGCGACGGGGCTTGATCTTGCCACGGTCGGTCATGTACTTACGGAGAAGCTGAGTGTCCTTATAGTCGATGAACTCAGTGTTCTCCTTGCAGAACTGGCAGTACTTACGACGCGGCTGACGTGCAGAAAAATCATTAGCCATGTCAAAATACCTTTCGTTTGGCAACTTCGGCGAACCGAAGCCGCCTCTCACTCAAAAATAGGTGAACAACCCTTAGAACGGGATGTCCTCATCGTAGACGTCGACCGCGGGCGGCGTAGCCACCGGTGCGGCAGGACGTGCTGCGGGCGCGGGAGCTGCGGGGGCGTAACCGCCCTGATCGTAGCCACCCTGGCCACCACGGGAGCTCATAAACTCGATCTCATCGACGATGACCTCAAGCTTGCTCCGGCGCTGGCCATCGCGCTCCCAAGAGCTGTAGCGCAGCTTGCCCTCGATCGCGACCTTGTTTCCCTTTGCCAGGAAACGGCTCACGGCCTCGGCGCGCGTGCCGAACATAGTGCAGTCGACAAAGTTGGGATAGTCCTCCCACTCGCCAGTCTGCGGGTTGCGGCGACGATCGTTCACGGCGACGCCAAAGGACAGAACCTGGGTTCCGCCGGCGGTGGCGCGCAGCTCGGGATCACGCGTGAGGTTACCGGTGATGTTCACTCGATTGATGCTCATAACTCACTACTTCCTCTTGGGGCACAAGCCCAGTCCAAAACGACAGTCTTACTCCTGGTCGTCGCGACGGACGATCATGTGGCGGACCACAGCGTCGGTGATGCGCAGGACGCGATCAAGCTCGGCGATCTGGGTAGGATCTGCGTGGAAGTTGATGAGGGTGTAGTCACCATCGGTGAGGTCGTTGATCTCGTAGGCGAGCTTGCGCTTGCCCCACTCGTCAACGGAGTCGACCTTGCCAGCGCCCTCAGCGATCGTGGTATCGATACGCTTCATAACAGCGAGACGAGTCTCGGGGTCGAGCGACGGGTCAACAAAGAACAGCAGTTCATAAGCCTTCATATTGTCACCTCCTCTGGGCAAATGTGGCTTCAGGTCGTGAAGGTGCGCCTGAAGCAGGAAAAGACTTGGTAATAATATCTTTCAACCTCCTAGGCCGCAAGAATATGCAGCTACAACCTCATGACCTCCACATATGCCCATACTCGCACGACGTTTCATGCGTCTTCCAACCAAATGCTGACCAAGTGCTTGACGGATTTGTGGACAAGATACGACGCCGCGGGGACAAGCTGAGCCAAGCCACAGGTCAACGGGCACAAGGCTGTGGTCGCAAAATGCATACCAGTGGTCCACAGCGCCACCCAAAGATTTTTAAATTCATTGCCAAGTCGCTTATGAATACCCCTTTTGAACAATTGAGTTAATCAACCACGCTGGTCGGAAGCCGTTTTTTGGCACCTCAAACCCCACTGCAACGACAAGCGCGGCCAAGCGTTTTAAAAAATGCCAACTTTTCTGTTTGCACTTTGCGGTTCCTCGTGTATACTGGCTTTCGCATTTAACGGAGAGTTGTCCGAGTGGCCGAAGGAGCACGATTGGAAATCGTGTAGGCGTCAAAAGCGTCTCCAGGGTTCAAATCCCTGACTCTCCGCCAGTTAATTCCAAAGCAGGCCTTCGAGCCTGCTTTGTTTTTACCCCACGCGGAGGGGTGGCAGAGTGGTTGAATGCGGCGGTCTCGAAAACCGTTTGGCCTGTATAAGGTCACGAGGGTTCGAATCCCTCCTCCTCCGCCATTTTGGTTGAGAAAGCTCCCGAAAACGGGGGCTTTTTTGTTTAGAGTCCCTTACAAGCAAATACGGCGGAGGAGGAGGGATTCGAACCCGCCAGGGCGCAAAGCGTAAAGAAAACGCGCCAGTGGCGCGTTTTTAGCGCAGCGCGGTCGGCGTAAGCCGACCGGATAAATTTTGAGCGCTGCTCAAAATTTGGACATCCCTCCTATTCAGCCACGCCCCCATCGCGTTCAGCATCGACCCAGATCCCCAAACATGGAACCTACGCCCCCACCCAGTCCCGACCGTTTACCGAGCAATAGGATCACCACGCCCGCCAACCATGTACTATGTACGGGCATTGTCTAAACCCGCAACCAAAAGGACCCCATCTTGCCCGTCGTCGCCGCTATGACCGTTACCTCACACGCCACAGATGCCATGGTCGCCATCCCGTTTTGGCTCGAAATGTTCGCCGTCGTCGCGGCTTCAATCTCGGGCGTGTTGGTCGCGCGCGAGCACAAGCTCGATCTGGTGGGCGCGGTCGCGCTTGCCGTGGTCTGTGGCTTGGGCGGCGGTCTTTTACGCGACATGACGCTGCAGGTGGGCAACGTCTACATCCTCAACCAGCCAATGGCGCTGCCGCTTTCCATTGCCACGGCAGCCATCATCTATATTTTCCCGGCAATCGTCGACAAGCCCGAAAAACTCATTCCCCTGCTCGACATCATCTCGGTCGGCATCTACGCCGCCACTGGAGCAGACAAGGCGCTGGTCTACGGCTTTGCACCGGCGGTGTGCATCATGATGGGCTTTTTCACCGCGGTGGGCGGCGGCATGTTGCGCGACGGCTTTATGGGCGTGGTTCCGGGCATTTTCCAACGTACTAACTTTTATGCCATCGCCGCCATCGCCGGATCGACAAGCTATGTGTGTCTCGTTATGAGCGGCATTATGAGCAATGTCGCCGCGCTGGTCGTATGCGTTGTCGTGACCATGGGTCTGCGCTGGCTCTCGCTGCGCTTTGACATCAAAAGCCCCACCGAAGAAGATATCGCGCGCTTCTTGCACCGTAAAAAGTAAACAGCACGGCACGACCCTTCGAAATGCAACCGAGAGGTTCTTTTAGAGCGCCCACGCGTTGGGTACCCTGTTAGGTGTATGTCGAGCATCTGACGAAGGATTCACTATGCCCTGTAATCAATTCCCGTCGACCCAGCGCCGTAAAGCGTGGGTCCGCATCACGATCCTATTCGCGCTCGTCGCCCTAGCGGTCACCGCACTTCCCACGGCGTCGTTCGCCGGCACAGACACCGCAGGCAACGTACTTGCGACCGACAATGACGCCAATTCGTCCGGCGTCGAAGGTGACCTGTACTGGGCAGGTCAGGCCCTCAACTTGGACGATGCGTCCATCGGCCGCGACATAATTGCAGCAGGCGAGAGCCTCTCCATCCGCGACTGCACGGTGGGCGGCGCCGTCCGCTTGGCGGCGCGCACCATCGACATTGCCAAGACTACGGTTGATGGCAGCGTGACCGTTGCCGGCCAGCATGTCGTGCTCAATTCCGACAGCACCACCAACTGTTTCTATGCGATAGGCGAGACGGTTGCCCTGCGCGGCTCTACCAAGTCGGCAGCGCTTGCGGGCGATACGGTGACTATCGATGGCACCGTCGAGGGCGATGTCGAGGTTTGGGCCGATAAGCTCATCCTGGGCAAGAACGCCCACATCACCGGCACCGTGAACGCGCACGTCTCCGAGGACCCCGAGCGCGCCGCGGGAGCCGAGGTCGGCGCGCTCAAGATCGACCGCACCGAGAGCGAGGATACTTCCACCGTTAACGATGTCATCGGCGGTATCGTCGCCGCGGCACTCTCGGCCTGCTTTGTCGCCCTACTGCTCGAACTCGTCTTTCCGCGCGCAACCGCCAGCGCCGCCGGCATGCTCCACCAGCGCCCCATGCCCCTGTGGGTGAGCGGTCTTCTGGGCACGATTGCTATCGTCCCCGCCGTCCTACTGCTAATTATCTCTATCGCTGGTCTGTCGCTTGCCGGAGCCCTCATGTGCGGTGTTATTGGCATCGCGCTGGTGTCGAGTGCCTTTGCAGGGTGCGCGATCGCGCGCATGGTCGGACACAGCCAGAACCGCTACGCCATGGCGGCCGCCGGCGGCGTGATCGCAGGTGCACTTACGGCAATCCCCCTCGTAGGCGATTTCATCAGCGGCGTGGCCTTTGTCTTCACGCTCGGCTATGTTATCCAGATCATCTGGCGCAACGCTCGCCTCAAGTCGCAACAGCCGGCTAATACGCCGGAACTCCCCACCGCCTAGCTGCCAACCACCACAAAGGGGACAGGCACCTTTGTGGTGGTGCAAGCGAACCTGTCCCCCTTGCACCAAAAAGGGCGCCGACCATCGCGGTCGACGCCCTTTCTTATTGGCGGTTATAAGCCCCAGCGCTTATTTGTTGACCTGACCGGCACGGACGGCGGCCTTCTTGCGGTCGGTGGCATTGAGCAGACGCTTGCGCAGGCGAATATTCTTGGGAGTGATCTCCACCAGCTCGTCATCGGCGATGTACTCCAGCGCCTCCTCCAGCGAGAAGGTGCGGGGCGGCACCAGCTGCACGGAAATATCGGAGGTCGAGGAACGCTGGTTGCCCAGGTTCTTGGTACGGGCGATGTTGACGACCATGTCGCCGGCCTTGCTGCGCTCGCCCACGATCATGCCCTCGTAACACTCGCTGCCCGGCTCAACAAACAGCTGGCCGCGCTCCTGCAGCGTGCCCAGGGCATAGGCAACGGCCTTCTCGGTGGTCATGGAGATCATGGCACCGTTCTGACGGTTGCCGATCTCGCCGGCGTAGGGACCGTACTCCAGGAAGGTGTGGTAGAACACGCCCTCGCCGTGGGTGACGTTCATGATGCGGTTCTTAAGGCCCATGATGCCACGCGTCGGGATCTTAAACTCAAGGTGCGTCACGATGCCCGAGGTATCCATACTCGTCATGATGCCACCGGAGGTGCCGAAGACCTCAACGACCTTGCCCGAGTACTCGTCCGGGCACTCGACGACGGCCTGCTCGACAGGCTCCATCTTGTTGCCGTTCTCGTCCTTCTTAAACAGAACGCGCGGACGACCGACCTGGAACTCAAAGCCCTCGCGGCGCATGGACTCCATCAGAACGGACAGGTGCAGAATGCCGCGGCCCGAGACCTCGACGCCGCTCTTGTCCTCGAGCTCCTCGATCTTCATGGTCACGTTGTTCTCGGCCTCGTTGAACAGGCGCTCCTTGAGCTGACGGGCACCCACGATGTCGCCGTCACGGCCGACGAGCGGGGAGGTCGAAGCCTCAAAGACGATGGACAGGGTCGGCGGGTCGATCTCGATGGGCTCGAGCTCGACGGGGTTCTCGGGGTCGGTGTAAACATCGCCGATATCGGTGCGGTCGATGCCCACGACGGCGGCGATGTCGCCGGCGCCGACTTCCTGGCACTCGGTGCGGCCCAGGTAGTCGAAGGTAAAGAGCTGCTTGACGGTAGCGGTGGCGCTGGAGCCGTCGTTCTTGACGACCAGGATCTGGTCGCCCTGGTGGATGGTGCCGGAGTACACGCGGCCGATGCCGATACGGCCAACGAAGTTGGAGTGGTCGATGGTCACGCACTGCATGGCCAGCGGGGCGTTCTCATCAACCTCGGGCGCGGGCATATCGTCGATAATCATATCGAGCAGCGGATACATATCCATGTTGCCGTCATTGGGATCGAGGCGGGCAAAGCCGTTGACGCCGCTGGCGTAGATGACGTGCTCCATGGCAAACTCGAGCTGGTCGTCGGTGGCGCCCAGGTCGGCCATAAGGTCGAGGCAGTCGTTGTAGGCCTTCTCGGGGTTAGCACCCGGACGATCAATCTTGTTGATGACGATCATGATCTTAAGGCCGGTGTCGATAGCGTGACGCAGCACAAAGCGGGTCTGGGGCATGGGGCCCTCAAAAGCGTCGACCAGCAGCAGGGCGCCGTCGGCCATACGCAGCACACGCTCGACCTCGCCGCCAAAGTCGGCGTGGCCCGGGGTGTCGATGACGTTGATCTTAACGTCCTTGTACTCGATAGAGATGTTCTTGGCGAGAATCGTAATGCCGCGCTCACGCTCCTGGTCGTTAGAGTCCAGGACGCGGTCCTCGACCTGCTGGTTGGCACGGAAGGCGTCCGTGGCACGCAGGAGCTTGTCGACCATCGTCGTCTTGCCGTGGTCGACGTGGGCGATGATGGCGATGTTCCTCAGATTGTCTACGCGCATGTAGTTCCCCTATCTTCTATCCATATACAAACGGCACGCGTATGCGGCCCGCCCAGCGATACAACGCTCAGCGGGAATATTGAGCCTTTTACCGAAAACTCGTTTATTTTAGCGATTTTAGATAAGAGGGGTTTCCTCACCTGCAGGTTCAGGGTCGCTCCACATAAAACCATCGCCGGCACCCATGCCCTCATACAGCACGTATGCCGAAAAACCGCTCTCGAGCGTGGTTTCGAAGAAGCTCACGAGCAGGGCGTCGTGATAGCCGCCGTCAATTTCGACACAACCGGTGTAGCCGATGGCGTAACGGGCGATGCGGCCCAGCCCCTCGTCCTTAAGACCCATCTTGTGCTCGGAGATAAAGTTGGTGGCAGCCTCGAGGCACGCCTCTTCGCCATCCTCATCGAGCGCCGCCAGATAACGGTTGGAAGCAGCGTCCTCGATCGCCACAACTACGCCCGGATTCTCGCCGGCGGCAAGGTCGTCCAAGAACGCACCAATCAGGTCACACACCATGGCGTCGAGCTCGGCGGAGACGTTACCGGCGTCCTGCATATCCTGTGCCATCTTTAGACCTTCCCATCGAATCCGGCGTCGTTACAGTTCTTGTGCCTCAGCAGCGATCTTGGCGGCAGCGTCGCGGGCGTGCATCATATCCACCGCACGCTTGTCGAGCACCTTGATCTGACTGGTCAGCATTACCGCGTCGACCACGCCCCAGATCACCAGGCCCGTAGAGATCGAAAACCCAAGCGCACCAACTGTACCACGAAGGCGCGAGCAGATTGCCGCGACAAGGGCGGAGATGACAACCATCTTGATAAACGAGCCGCGGCGCTCGCGAAGCGTGCGGGCCTGTGTCACATAGGCGAGGCGGGCCGCCTCGGATGCTTCCGAGCGCATCTGGGCTTCACGCGCGATGGCGGCCGCCTCAGCCGACATGCCGCCGGCCATCAGCGAACGCTCCGCAACCTGGACGCCCCGCATTTAGAAGTCATCGGGGGAGAGCGTATGGACGAACTCGTCGAACTTCTCGAACTCCTGCTCGTCGTCGACTTCCTCGGCATGGGCAGAAACGGTGCCCAGGCGATTCATGATGTCGTCCTCCACAAACATGGGAGCATTGCTGCGCACGGCAAGGGCGATGGCATCGCTGGGGCGGGCATCGATCTTGCGCTCGTCACCATCGGCCAGTACGACAATCGTCGCGTAAAACACCGGCGGCTCGGCGCGAACGATCTCGATGCGCTCGAGTTTGGCGCCCAAGGCGTCAACGGTATCGAGCAACAGGTCATGGGTAATCGGGCGCTCGGCGCGACCGCTATCGATGCCGCGGCTGATGGCAGCAGCTTCAAACGAACCAGTCTGAATGGAAAGGGAACGCAGCGGCGCGGGCAAGTCCGATTTGCTGCAGCGCTCGCGAAGCACGATAAGCGATGGCACGGGACCGGCGGCCATGACGATGGTCTCTATGTCGACACGAACCATGGAACACCTCCGGTACGTAGCGGTTAACACGCGGCAGCCCGCCGCATTGAATAGCTATACTACCCAAACTTTCGCACAGCACACAAAATCAAAGTAGTCTTTTTGGGACGGGGCTCTTTTGACTACTCCAGCAGGTAAGAAAAAAGCCCCGAGGAAACCCTCGAGGCTCTTCACAGTTTTGATGGTGGACCTGACAAGATTCGAACTTGTGACCTCCCGGTTATCAGCCGGACGCTCTAACCAACTGAGCTACAGGTCCATCATGGTGGAGGTTAGGGGGATCGAACCCCTGACCTCAGGCTTGCAAAGCCCGCGCTCTCCCAGCTGAGCTAAACCCCCACGGAGACAGTAATAAACACCCCAGCGGCGACTCGGCTCTCGCTGGGGTGTTTATTGCGAAAGAAAGTGGTGGACCTGACAAGATTCGAACTTGTGACCTCCCGGTTATCAGCCGGACGCTCTAACCAACTGAGCTACAGGTCCATCGCGCAAAAGATATATTAGACGAGTCGTTACGCGCGCGTCAACAACTTTTTTGAAAATCTTTGGGAGGGTGGTCGCTGGGCTGGCGGGATGGTTTTGGTTTGCTGCTCGGACAGTCCTGCGCAAGACGAAGGCCACATTAAGTGGCCTT